>JAKISS010000046.1 GCA_021648485.1 Gammaproteobacteria bacterium | reverse complement strand
CCTGTCCAGCCTGCACGGGGGTTGCGCTATGTACATCATAATCAAGCACTAACCCATATCCCAGAGCCGTCAACAGGCGTATTTCAAAACGGCGTAAAATGATTTCCAGTTCTATTTGTGCATCTTCGACCGTATTCAGTGCCGCCAATTCACGCAAGGCTGCGTCGTACCAGCCAAACAATTCCAGTTGTGCATCATGGCGCTGTAACAGACGTAACAGAACCTCATTCAGATAAAATCCGCTTGCGATTAAATGTGGATTGATGCGCAATGCGGCACCTTGCGCTTCGGCATCCGTTAACAACCCCAGTTCACCACGCTGATTAAACGAGACCAATAAAGGCTGGAAGTTTTGCAACAATCCACGCCAGCGTGGTTTGTTGCCGCGCACGCCTTTGGCAATAACACCGACCCGTCCCTGTTCGGGGGTAAACAATTCGAGAATGGCACTGGTATCGCGATAAGCTCGCTGGTGTAAAACATAAGCGGGCTGTAACGACACCCGTAAGTTAGTCATCTTGATAACCGAGGCTGCGCAAAGCCCGTTCATCATCAGCCCAACCACTGCGCACTTTCACCCATAGCTGCAAAAAAACCTTACCTTCGAAAGCGCGCTCCATATCCTTGCGCGCCAATTCACCGATACGTTTGAGTTGCTGGCCTTTTTTGCCGATGATAATACCCTTCTGACCATCACGCTCCACCCAGATAATGGCATGGATGTGACGGACATTATTTTCCACCGAGAATTTTTCAATTTCCACTGTCGTGGAATATGGCAGTTCCTGAGATAAAGAACGCACCAGTTTTTCGCGCACAAATTCGGATGCCATAAAACGTTCACTACGATCTGTTACTTGATCTTCGGGAAAAAAAGGCGGTGCCGTCGGCAATAATTTTTCAATGGCGGCTTCCAACTGACTCACACCTTCACCGGTTTGCGCAGAGATAGGAATCATCTGCGTAAAGGCATGTTTTTCAGCTAACATACCCAGATATGGCAGCAATACATCCTTTTCTTTTAGGCCATCAACTTTATTGACCACCAAAAACACTGGTACAGTGACCTGTTTTATTTTTTCCAGAACGTGCGCATCTTCATCGGTCCACTGGGTGCGATCCAGCACAAAAATAATCACATCTACATCGGTAATACTGCTCGAAGCGGCACGATTCATAAAACGGTTAATGGCTTTTTTTCCACCGAGATGCAAACCCGGTGTATCCACATAAACCACTTGGCAATCATCCGTGGTTTTCACTCCTAAAATGCGATGGCGGGTCGTTTGCGGGCGATTGGCAGTAATGCTGATTTTCTGGCCCAAAATACAATTGAGCAAGGTTGATTTGCCAACATTGGGACGGCCAACAATAGCAACATAACCGCAGTGAAAATTTTGTTCGTTTGTTGGTGTATTCATTTTGTAACTGCTCAGGCTGGTTTTTTACCGATAAATCAAGCGCTGGTTTTGCAAGCATTTGATTTTAGGCATAAAGGGTTATTCCAGTATTTCATGAGGCACTCATTCAAATTTATTACTGGGTAATTACCGCAAAGTTCGCGAAGACGTAAAGGGCGCAAAGAAAAACAGTATACACTTTGCATTCTTTACGCCCTTTGCGTTTACAATATTTGGCTTGATAGTATCATTTCATTTTTGACTGTCGTTTAACAGCAGCAGAGCCTGTTCTGCGGCATCCTGCTCTGCCTTGCGCCTGCTACTACCAATACCGAAGACCGGTTGGGACAAGCCCTGTACGACACAGCTAATTTCAAAACGCTGATTATGTTCGTCACCCGACGTACTGACAACGGTATAAACCGGGAGCGGAAAACGACGCGCCTGCAAAAACTCTTGCAAGCGTGTTTTGGGGTCTTTTAATTCATTTTCTGCGGAAAGATTGGCAAGCCGTGGACTAAGACACTTTTCAATAAATTTGCGCGCACTGTCCAGCCCGTTGTCCAGATAGATTGCACCAATAATAGCTTCCATACCATCAGCCAGTATGGAGTCACGGCGAAAGCCGCCGCTCTTTAACTCACCAGAACCCAACAATAAAAAATCGCCCAGTGAAAATTCGCGTGCCAGGTCCGCCAGGGTTTCTTTTTTTACCAGTGAAGCACGAAAGCGACTGAGATGTCCCTCCGGTACAGAATCAAACTGAAAATAAAGAAGGTCGGCGACCACAAATCCAAGAATGGCATCACCCAAAAATTCCAGCCGTTCGTTATTGGCCGCACCTTTGCTGCGATGGGTTAACGCCAGAGTAAGAAGGGCGACATCACTGAATTGGTATTCAAGCGTGCGCTGTAATTGATTAAGTTGCACATCCGGTTTATTCACAACAAAGTCAATCCAGTTCTACCTCGTCAACAAAACTCACTACCATATCAATATTACCTAATGCCGGGGTACGCACTTCATATTCAATGGCGATAAGCATGGAGCCATCTTTATTGCGTTCAATAAAAATATTTTCATCGGTGACATTTTTTACATCATCAATGGAAAAGCGTTTATTGAGCGTACTGAGAATTTCGCCGTTGGTTTTTTCCGTAATATCCGCTTCCTCTGTCAGGCTTTCAAGATGCGAGACAACACTAAAGTGTTCCATGTAAATAGGAAACAGACGTATAGCAATCGTGGCAAAAAAACCAATCATCGCAAGAATTAATACGACACTGATGGCTGTCAAACCCTGTTGACGGTGTGGGTGCCGTTCAAATGGCTGAATTATTTTATTCATTGTTCTTTGGCTCCACTCGTTTTTTATTGTATTCAATAATCATCGTTGATGACTAAACTTGAATACCACACATCGGCCCGGTTTTTCATCTATTTAATGCTGCTTCCCAAGCGGTCCCAGGCAATGCCGCTGGCTTTTGAGTCCCAGTTCATCCAGATCATAAAGGCCTTACCTACCAGGTTTTCCTCCGGCACAAAGCCCCAATAGCGGCTGTCATTACTGTTATCCCGATTATCGCCCATGACAAAATACTGGCCCTCAGGCACAATAAATTCACCTTCCATCGTACCCCGGTTTTCATCAATCAGTATCTCGTGATCCACGTCTGACAAGTGTTCCAGTCGCACTTTTGCTCCTGACATGGGAACACCGGAGCCAACACCAATATACGTTCCCTTTGCTTCCTGTTTGACCGGTTTGCCATTCACAATAAGCTGTTTATTATAATAAGCAATTTTATCCCCCGGTAAACCGACCACCCTTTTGATGTAATCAATAGAGGGATCTTTGGGATAACGGAAAACCATGACATCACCCCGCTTCGGCTCACCCACATCAATGACTTTGCTATTGAGCACGGGCAAACGCACGCCGTAGGAAAACTTGTTAACCAGAATAAAGTCGCCGGTTAACAATGTCGGCATCATGGAGTTTGAAGGGATACGGAAAGGTTCCACTAAAAATGAGCGCAGTACCAGCACAGCCAATATCACCGGAAATAACGACCGTGCATACTCAACCAGTACAGGTTCTTTAAGCAGTTTTTCTTTTGCTTCGGACAGCGTTTCAGAGGAAGACACATTGTACTCCGACAGCGCATCGGCAGCCGCACGTCGTTTAGGTGCCAAAACATAGGCATCGAGCAACCAGATAATGCCAGTAATAAAAACCGCACTGACCATAATCGCGGGAAAATTAAAATCCATGAGCTTCTTTACCTGTACTTGTTATTATTTACTTTTACCAACCTGCAATATCGCCATAAAAGCTTCCTGCGGAATTTCCACGGAGCCCACCTGCTTCATGCGTTTTTTACCCGCCTTTTGTTTTTCCAGCAGTTTGCGTTTACGTGATATATCACCGCCATAACATTTGGCGGTCACATTCTTACGTAAGGCTTTTACATTGCTGCGTGCCACAACATGGGCACCAATCGCTGCCTGAATGGCCACATCAAACATTTGTCGTGGAATAATCTCACGCATTTTTTCGGCCAGTTCACGACCGCGATACTGTGCCTGCTCACGATGCACAATCACTGACAGCGCATCCACCCGCTCACTATTGATCAGCAAATCCAGCTTCACCAGATCAGCGGCCTGAAAACGGATAAAATGATAATCCAGTGAGGCATAACCACGACTGACAGATTTCAGCCTATCGAAAAAGTCCATTACCACTTCGTTCATTGGCATTTCATATTCCAGGGATACCTGGTTGCCGATGTAAAGCATTTTGCGTTGTACACCACGCTTTTCAATACACAGGCTGATCACATTGCCAACGTATTCCTGAGGCAATAAAATGTTAGCCACAATAATCGGTTCACGCAGTTCTTCAATCTTGCCCGCATCAGGCAGTTTTGAGGGATTATCCACCTGAATCACTTCACCATTACTGGCCAGGACTTCATATATGACTGTGGGCGCAGTGCTGATCAGACTGAGATCGTATTCACGCTCCAAACGTTCCTGCACGATTTCCATGTGCAACATGCCCAAAAAACCACAGCGGAAACCCAGACCCAGTGCCTGCGAGGTTTCCGGCTCATAAAACAGAGACGCATCATTCAAACGCAGTTTTGCCAAAGCGTCGCGCAGGTCTTCGTAATCTTCGGCGCTGATGGGAAAAATACCGGCGTACACTTGTGGTTGCACGGCTTTGAAACCTGGCAAAGGTTCTGCTGCCGGGTTATCTGTGAGGGTAAGCGTATCCCCCACCGGTGCGCCCTCAATTTCCTTGATACCCGCAATAATATAACCTACCTCACCGGCCTGCAAAATATCTGTATCCAGCCGTTTGGGGTTGAAGATGCCGACATGATCCACCAGATGGCTTCGGCCCGTGCTCATGACCAGAATTTTTTGGCGTTTTTTCAACGTGCCCTGCTTGATGCGCACTAGTGACACTACGCCCAGGTAATTATCAAACCAGGAATCAATAATCAATGCCTGCAAAGGGGCATCCCGGTCACCTTCCGGCGCAGGAATTTTTTGCACCAGGTCCTCCAACAGCTCACCGATACCCAAACCCGTTTTAGCACTGACCCGCATGGCTTCACTGGCTTCCACGCCAATAATGTCTTCGATTTCGTGAATCACCCGCTCCGGATCGGCGGCAGGCAGGTCAATTTTGTTAAGCACCGGCACCACTTCCACATCCTGTTCAATAGCGGTGTAACAATTGGCCACACTCTGTGCTTCCACACCCTGTGAGGCATCCACCACCAGCAATGCACCTTCGCAGGCCGCCAGTGATCGTGACACTTCGTAGGAAAAATCGACGTGACCGGGGGTGTCAATAAAATTCAGTTGGTAGGTTTCACCATTTTTTGCAGTGTAATTGAGCGTAACGCTCTGCGCTTTGATAGTAATACCGCGTTCACGTTCCAAATCCATGGAATCCAGCACTTGCGAGGACATTTCCCGCTCAGACAGGCCGCCGCACATTTGAATGAAGCGGTCAGCAAGTGTGGATTTTCCGTGGTCGATATGCGCAATAATGGAAAAATTGCGGATGTTTTCCATTTTTGACATGTAAAAGGTATCACCGAATTAAAGGAATGAAATCACGTTCGGAAGGAACGACCGGCGGGCATTGTAATCTATCTGGCTCGCCGCCGAAACAGAAACCCCGCAGACCATTACGATCTGCGGGGATTTTGCCTAAAACCCGGGTGGGTTATTTTTCCTTGATTTTCAGCGCCAGAAAAACAGGGCCGCCACGGCGCTGCACCAACAGTGGTAACGACTTGTTCACGGGCAGTTCTGCCGATATCTCGGCAAAGTGCTTGGCATCTTTCACGTCCACATTATTGATCATCAAAATCACATCACCACGCCTCACCCCAGCTTTGCGCGCCGGACCGGCCTGGATTTTCTGCACAATCACACCACCGCCCTTGATTTCCAACTTTTTGCGCTGCTCGGCAGTAAGGTCCATCACTGTGACATTCAACCGGCTCTCGTTAGCTGTGCCTGGCTCACCAGCGGCCACCTGCATGTCGTCATCGGGTAATTCACCCAAGGTCACCTTCAGTGTATTGACCTTACCTTTACGCAAAATCTCCACCTTGACCTTTTCACCGACCGGGCTGATGCCTACCAAGGGTGGCAGATTCGAAGAACGCACCACCAGCTCACCATTGAAACGAATAACAATATCGCCGACTTCCAATCCTGCTTTTTCTGCGGGGCTGTCTTTCAGTACCTTGGCCACCAGAGCGCCACGGGGTTTGTCCATACCAAACGATTCTGCCAGCTCGCGGGTGACATCCTGGATCAGCACACCCAACCAGCCACGGGCCACCTTGCCACCATCTTTTAACTGCTCAGCCACCTGCATGGCCATGTCGATAGGAATGGCGAATGACAAACCCATGAAGCCACCGGTGCGACTGTAGATCTGCGAATTGATGCCGATTACGTTACCATCAAGATCAAACAAAGGGCCACCGGAGTTACCCGGGTTGATGGCGACATCCGTCTGGATAAACGGCACATAATTTTCGCGGGGCAAAGAGCGGCCCGTAGCACTGACAATGCCCGCTGTTACCGAATGGTCAAAACCAAAAGGCGAACCAATGGCCAACACCCACTCGCCCACCTTCAAATGAGCCGAATTACCAATTTTCACTACAGGCAGGTTGTCTGCGTCCACTTTTAACAACGCAATATCACTGCGTGCATCACTGCCGATAACTTCGGCTACCAATTCACGCCGGTCAGACAAACGCACCAGAATTTCAGTGGCATCTTTCACCACATGATGGTTTGTCATCACGTAACCATCTTCGGAAATAATAAATCCTGAACCCAGCGATTTAGCCTCTTGTGGCTCAATCCCACCACGACCACCACCATGATCACCAAACCCGCGACCCTGTTCACCAAAAAAATGGCGGAACAAATCACCAAACGGACCTTCTGGAATCTGTTCAGGCATACCGTGCGGCCGACGTGAAATTTTCGGGTGTTTGATTTTTTGTGTGGTACTGATATTCACCACCGCCGCACTGTGTTTCTCAACCAGCTCGGTGAAGTCAGGCAAACTGCCCGCCTGCACCTGACTGGACAGCATCAAAAATACCAGGACAACACCCATCATCAAACCAGACGGGGTGGATAAAACCATCCTGTGCCTAGCTACAAAGTTACCTGCGTTACCTGACCGGACACTCTTAACATTCATGTTTGCTCCTAACATTCAACATCACCCTTTTCATTCAACAATTATTTACCGTGACGTAACACCAATAACACGTCGCAACAGCACAGGCTGGTAGCGTACATCATCTGCAATCCTCCGGGTAAAGCGGCGCACCCAGACAAACCCCAGCAATAAACCTGAAAGGCCCAGAACAATCGGTAAAATGTCCTGATTTGTCATCAGCAATTGCGTGCTCAACAACTGGCCCAAAAAACCAAAAACAAACAACATCAACAACGGCACAGTGTAAACGGCCAGCGAACCACGCACCAACGCCTGCTCATTAATGCCAATAACCACTTCGTCACCAACGACCACCGAGGTTGCCTGTGGATTCAGTGTGCGCACCTGACTACGCTTATTGCCCAACACCCTGGCCAACGTTGCTGTACCACAGCCTTTGTTTGCAGCACATTGACCACAGGCACTGCGGCGTTGCGTTTCCACCCACACATCGTTATTTTCCAACGCGATGACTTGTGCGTGTTCTTCAATCATTCTTCCACGCCTGAGACAAATATCACTGAATGTGCAAGCTGTTCAACGGTGGTTGCCGGGACTTCACCGATAATGGTAATTTGATGTTCCGCATTGATTATGCCAAATGCATTCACCACACCCATAGGCGCAATACCTTCAAATGCTTCCTGATCATCTGTGAGCTTCTCAAAATAAACCGAGATGTTTGCCAAACCATCGGATAATACCCAATGTTCACTGGGTATACTGGCCCCCAACATTTGATGCCTAAAACGTGAAGATACCGTAAACCCCCTGGGTAATGGTTCTATTTTCCAGTCACTGTCCAGAATCATGGGCTTGCTGCTGTCAGATTCACGCTCGTACCAGGTAAAGCCGTCTCCGGTTGATGTCGGCTGTAATAAGTTTTCAGGGATGTGATCAACGATTGCGATATCAGCAAACATGGCCTGCTCCAGTGATTCACCCTGTTCGTTCAACAAATCAGATTTCAATAAAATGGATTTTTCATTATCAACCCAGAGCCGATAACCATACCGCAAATTATCGTTCGGCTGAATTAATACCCGCTGTGCTTCCCGTCCCGCAATGCGCTCCATCGACTCCAGTGTAAATTCATAATTTTTTTGCAGCTCTATAAAGTCATTTCCGGCCAATTGGGTCAGCACATTAACATTGCCTTTGAATTTTTGGCGGCTGACCATCACTTCTTTGCTATCCGGCATATAACAAATGACCAGATCATCCTTACGCACCACTTCACGCGCGACACCATTCAGGTTAATCAAGCGTTCAAATCGACCCGTTTTATCTGCTTTATGTACAACCCGCATGGATTGCACCTGACCATTCTGCAAAAATACCAGCGTACCGTGGTAATTGATATTTTGTGATGCTGTTTGCATGCGCATCAACACATTCAACGTCGCTTGATCCGCCGCTTGCACCACGCTGCTAAAACAGGTGGCGAAAATAAACGCGGGCAAAAACAGACGTGGAAAGAAGAAGGATGACACCGTTATTTTTGCGCCTGAATCAGAAGTCGGTGTGAATTGGGATATGCCACGATACGTGCATAAGGAATCATACCCTGTACAGCGGCTCTGGGTGCCTGCTGGTTATGGTCCACCAGGTATTTGTTGAGCCGGGGATGAAACTGCTTAACCGGCTTGGGTGGGTGAGCCATCGTGACGGATGATTGTGTCACGGTTTGAATATTGGCATGAAGTGATTGCTGGACTCTTGACGGCTGAAGATTGGCCCGTGCAACCTGCTGCGATTGCGCTATGGGTGACAGTCCGCTTGATGTCTGGGCCATTTGTGGTGTTAACGTCTGTCCATCCTGTTGATACATGAACTGCACTCCCAGTATTGCCACCGCAGTTACTGAGGCTGCAACCGCCAAACCTGCTACGCGCTGTCCCCAGGATGATTTTGTGGGTGCTGGAGGTGCCAGCACAGTGGGCTCGTTATCCAGTGCGGCCATTACCCGGGATGAAAAATCATGATCCATTCCTTTGGGTAAACTGCGTTTCAATGTATCACCAATTAAATGATATCGTCCCCAGGCCTTGCGGTTTTCGCTGCGGGCCAGCAGTTTGTCCACACTTGCCTGATGCTCCCGCTCATCCAGTTCGCCATCAACCAGCGCAGAAATTCGTTCATCTGATGGATTTATCATACTCATCACCTGTTTGTTTTATTCATTCATTCGCGCTCGATTAATGGCCGCAGTTTTTTATCAATTGCCTCACGAGCCCGGAAGATACGGGATCGTACCGTACCCACTGGACATTCCATGGCTTCGGCAATTTCCTCGTAACTCAGCCCTTCAATTTCCCTCAGGGTAATCGCTGTACGCAGATCGTCCGGTAACTGCTCCATTGCTGAGAATATCGTCGTCTCAATCTCATCCTTCAGGGCAACTTGTTCCGGTGTTGCATATTCCTTGAGACCCTCAGCACCCTCAAATTGTTCAGCTTCCTGTGCATCAATATCCACACTTGGCATGCGTCGCCCACGGGCCACCAAATGATTCTTGGCCGTATTAATAGCGATGCGATACAGCCAAGTGTAAAACGCGCTGTCACCACGAAACCGTGGCAAAGCCCGATACGCCTTGATAAAGGCTTCCTGAGCCACATCCTGCACTTCGCTGTGATCGCGAATATAACGTGAAATCAGCTTCATGATCTTGATCTGGTATTTCAGTACCAGAGTATCAAACGCCGACTTATCTCCCCGTTGCACGCGCTCAACGAGAATCTGATCTACCTTTTGTTCACTCATTATCTATTCAGCGACCTGCCCTGAGAGGGGCATCCCCTTGGTTTTATTCTTTTGCGAGTGAAGCGTCTCCCAGCGTCCTCCCACGGAGTAGACAGTGCCTATCAGAGATAGTTCTGTCCGCCAATCCAGGTTTTATAAACCAGGAGCGGCCTATTTTGACGCTATTTCCACCACACACGCAATTATTTATCTGTCAGCCTGAAATATGGGCGCGATGCGCAGAATCAAGTAAGCTCAGCGCATGAGTGAACATTTCAGCCATGATATCCTGGTTATTGGCAGCGGTGCGGCCGGTTTGGGCCTGATCCTGCGGCTTGATCCCAGCCTGCGCGTCGCCGTTATTGCCAAGGGTTCGGTGGACGAAGGCAGTAGTAAGTATGCCCAGGGCGGCATTGCCGCCGTACTGGACCCCGCAGATTCTGTCGAGAGCCATATGCAGGACACGCTCACCGCCGGAGCCGGGTTGTGTGACCCCGCAATTGCACAATTCACCGCCGAGCACGGTGCTGAACAGATTCGCTGGCTCAACGACCTCGGCACCACCTTCTCCACAGCCAACGATAGCAAACTGCATCTCACCCGGGAAGGTGGCCATAGTCAACGTCGGGTAGCCCACGCAGCCGATGCCACCGGTCGTGCCACAGCCCAGTCCATGGTGGATGCTTTAAAAGGCCGACCCAACGTCGAGCTGTTCGAACACCATATCGCCGTGGATCTGATTACCGCCAACAAACTCGGCCATGAACCGCAACGCATACTGGGCGCTTACGTACTCGACCGCAAAGCCGACCACATCGAGGTTTTCCATGCCCGCTGTGTCGTACTCGCCACTGGTGGTGCCAGTAAAGTCTACCTGTACACCACCAACCCGGATGTATCCACCGGTGACGGTATCGCCATGGCATGGCGCGCAGGCTGCCGGGTGGCCAACATGGAATTCATCCAGTTCCATCCCACTTGTCTCTATCACCCCCAGGCCAAGTCCTTTTTGGTTTCCGAAGCCCTGCGCGGCGAAGGTGCCCGCCTGCTACTGCCCGATGGCAGCCGCTTCATGCATAAATTTGATGCCCGTGCCGAACTTGCCCCGCGCGACATCGTCGCTCGCGCCATGGATCATGAAATGAAACGCCTGGGTGCTGATTGTCTGTATATTGACATCAGCTTCAAGGATACCGACTTTATCACCAGCCACTTTCCCACCATCTATCAACGTTGTCTCGAATTTGGCTTCGACATGACCCGGCAACCACTTCCTGTGGTACCTGCTGCCCACTACACCTGTGGCGGCGTGATGACTGACTTGCACGGCCGCAGCGATATTGATGGTCTTTATGCTATCGGCGAAACCGCCTTCACTGGTCTGCACGGTGCCAACCGCCTGGCCAGTAATTCATTGTTAGAGTGTCTGGTATTCGGTGAATCCGCTGCAAAAGATATCAACCTGACCGTCAAAGACCGGCAACTGACCGAACATATTCCTGACTGGGATGAAAGCCGTGTCACTGACTCCGATGAAGAAGTGGTGGTTTCTCACAACTGGGATGAGCTGCGTCGTTTCATGTGGGACTATGTCGGCATCGTGCGCACCGACAAGCGTCTGCAACGCGCCCTGCGCCGTACCGATTTACTGGTTCGTGAAATAGAGGAATATTATAGCCATTTTCGTATCAGTGGCGATCTCATCGAACTGCGTAACCTGGTGCAAGCCGCCACCCTGATTATTCGCAGCGCTATGCTGCGCCAGGAAAGTCGAGGCCTCCACTACACACTGGATTACCCCGAAACGAATAACACCCGCGCACCAGAAAACACAATCCTGATACCACCGAATTTCACTTCACAAGCAAAACCCTCTCGTCCGCTTTTACCGCAAATCGGTACATCAGAATAAATTACCCCACAGTTTGGGCAGCAGGAAAAGAATCACCAGGACGAGGGTAGTAAGCCAACAATTCTCAAAGGAAATAATGAGGCGAATGACTATTCAATGAGTACATAGCGTATCTCCTTACGAAATAATGTGTGATCATCAGCAATCAGAATTTTCACTTACCCGGTGACCTGTGTTGTAGATGTGATTTGCTGTATGTAGTTGTAGCCGCGAATATATCGTGTTCCCAAAGTAGTGTATCGTTTTTGCACTAGCCACAAGAACTACCGACTAAAGTCTGTGATCCTATCGCGTTGCCATTATGATAATCAACCATCACACAGAGTCGCCTTATCTGCACCTTAGATAGGAATACTGGCAAAATTCCTCTACTATACGCCGCTTTTTGATGGCGAAATTCCTCCGCCAGAAGCCATCCCTGACCTGCCACAGAGAACTGACATATGCATGAAATTTCCCCCGGACAACGCTGGATTAGTGATACCGAGCTGGACATGGGACTGGGTATCGTGCTTGCCGTAGAGCATCGCACCATCAGCATTCTTTTTCCTGCCACGGACGAACAACGCACCTATGCTCGTCAGACGGCTCCTCTCACCCGCGTGGTTTTCGCCCCCGGCGATACGATCCGGAATCAGCAAAATGAAACACTGCGAGTCAGCTCAGTGGAAGAACAGGATAACCTGTTATTTTACTGTGGGAAAACCTCCGAAGGAGAAATAACGGTTTGGCCAGAGGGCCAACTGGATCATTGTATTCAGTTGAATAGGCCGCGCGAACGGTTACTGGCTGCACAGGTTGATGCCAACAAGTGGTTTGAGTTGCGTTATCAGACCCTGCAACACACCAGCCGTTTGGCACATTCCGATTTGTACGGGTTGACCGGTGTGCGTACCAGCCTGATCCCTCATCAGTTGTTTATCGCCCATGAAGTGGCGAAACGTTATGCACCGCGGGTGTTGCTAGCCGATGAGGTGGGGCTGGGAAAAACTATAGAAGCCGGCTTGATACTGCACCAGCAGTTATTAACCGAACGCGCCAGACGCGTGCTGATTGTGGTACCGGAAGCTTTGGTACATCAATGGCTGGTGGAAATGTTACGACGTTTTAACCTGCGTTTTAGCGTATTTGATGAAGAACGTTGCGCTGAGATTGAGGAAAGCGACTCAACAGAAGAAGAAAATCCCTTTTATTCCGAACAACTTATTTTATGCAGTCTGGATTTTTTGTGTAAAAGCAATAAACGCAGCCGACAGGTGCTGGCCAGTGAATGGGATTTTTTGGTCGTGGATGAGGCACATCATTTACAGTGGTCACCCACGCAAAGCAGTAAAGAATACCAACTCATTGAAGCTCTGGCGGAAAAAACAAAAGGCGTGCTGCTATTAACAGCGACACCGGAGCAACTGGGCAAAGAAAGCCATTTTGCACGTTTACGTTTACTGGATCCGGATCGTTTTCCTGACTTTACGTCTTTTGTTCAGGAGGAGGCCCATTACCGCCCCGTGGCCGAGGCCGTGGAAGAATTACTGAATTCAAAAAACAACGCAGATAATAATTATTCACTATCCGCACAAACACTGAACACTCTGCGGACAGCACTGCCGGAAACCGAAAATCTGTTATTAATCAATTCACTCGTCAGTGAAAAAAATGATGATGCAGAAAAAATCAAACAACAGCTTATTGAGCGACTGCTCGACCGACACGGTACCGGCCGCGTATTATTTCGCAATACTCGCGCCACAGTAAAAGGCTTTCCGGCACGACAGGTGAATGCTCATCCGTTGCCATTACCCAAACAATATGCAGATGCCTATAAAAACTTTGCAGAAACCAATACAGAAATAACGCTGTCCAAGGCAAAAAACCTGATCTGCCCTGAATTACTTGTTCAGAAAAACCCGCACCATTCAGTATGGACATCTTTTGATCCCAGAGTAGACTGGCTGATTGAGACGCTCAACAGACTCAAGCCACAAAAAATTCTGGTTATTGCGGCCAATACCAAAACGGCTCTCGATGTCGCGCAAGCCATTAAGGCAAAAACAGGTACGCATGTACCTGTGTTTCATGAGCAACTCAGCATTATCGAACGTGACCGTGCAGCGGCTTATTTCGCTGATACCGACAATGGCGGACAAATTCTCGTTTGTTCCGAAATCGGTAGCGAGGGGCGGAATTTCCAATTTTCTCATCACCTGGTGTTGTTTGATTTACCTTTGAACCCCGATCTACTGGAACAGCGCATTGGCCGATTAGACCGCATTGGTCAAACAGAGGTTATTCAAATTCATGTGCCTCACTTCGCCCATAGTCCGCAATCATTATTATTTGATTGGTATCAACAGGGGTTGTCTGCCTTTGAACATACCAGCCCGGCTGGTGCCAGTGTGTTTGCAAAATATAAAGAAGAATTGCTGACCGCACTCGCGTCATTTGGAAAAACGGCTAAAAAAACAGAAACACATCAGACGTTAATCAAGTCCACACAAAAACGCGCAAAAACACTTAATGATCAGTTGCACAAAGGTCGTGATATTTTACTGGAATACAATTCCTGTTTACCCAGAGTTGCTCATGCCTTGCAGGAAAAAGCCAGCAAAAAAGATGCAAACTCGAGCATCGAAGATTATCTCAACAATGTATTTGATTGTTTTGGTGTTGATACAGAAATTCACAGTGCCAATTGTTATATCGTGAAGCCTGGCGAACACATGCATACGCACTTCCCTGGACTTGAAAATGACGGTATGAAAGTCACATTTGACAGGAACCTGGCGTTATCAAACGAGGATATGCAATTTATTACCTGGGAACACCCCATCGCTACGGGAGCCCTGGAACTGGTGCTCAGCAATGAAACGGGTAACACTGCCCTGGTTGCCATCGAACACCCTGGGCTGAGTGCAGGCACAATCTATCTGGAATGTGTATACGTGCTGGAACCTGTCGCACAAAAAGAATTGCAGTCAAAACGTTACCTGCCACCCACCACGATTCATCTGGTCACTGATCAACAGGGGAAAAATATCAGCGGCACATTGCGCCATGAGCTGATTAATCAGTTATTGATTCCCATTGATACAGATACCGCGAAAAATGTCGTGCGCTCGCAAACCCGTGAAATCAAAACAATGATTGAAGCCGGAGAGCAACTGGCAAACGGGAAAAAGTCGCAGTTAATTGCCAAAGCCCGGCAACAGGCAATGACCACCCTTGATACTGAAATAGAACGTTTACAAGCATTAAAAGCCCACAATCCCAATGTGCGTGAAGAGGAAATTCAGTTTTTCGAAAGCCAGCGGGAAGCCGTCAGGATGGCGCTTTCCACAGCCACCGTCCGTCTTGATGCAACCCGAATTATTGTTGCGACATAGTCAAGGTTATAATGTGAATTAAGGGTTAAATCACTCTGCTAACACTTTTTACTGACTTGAATTCAGGTGAAAACACCGCCATTTCATCTGTTTTTAGCCGGAATCCAACAGCTTAAATTCGCATTATAGTAATGCGCTAGTCAGAAAGCGCTTTTTTCACTACTTGTGCTAAATCTTGGGTCAATCGTGTCACCTGGACAGCATCTTCACCTTCTACCATCACTCGTACTAATGGCTCGGTACCAGATGGGCGCAGCAACACCCTGCCCCGATTACCTAATTCATCTTCAGCGGCACGGACTGCCTGCTGAATAATATCCGAGCCTTCAATATCCACTTTACCGCTGACCCGTACATTTTCCATACGTTGTGGGAATTTTCTCATACCGGATTTCAATTTGTGCAAACTCAGTTCACTACGATTCACCGCACATAACACTTGCAAAGCCGCCACAATGCCGTCGCCAGTCGAAGTACGATCCAGGCAAATAATATGCCCCGAGGATTCTCCCCCCAGACTCCAATTGCCATTGGTGAGCACTTCCATGACATAACGATCACCCACTTTGGCTCGCTTGAAATCGATACCATCCCGCTGCAATGCCACTTCCAGTCCAAGATTACTCATCAGAGTTCCGACCACTGCTCCCTGCAAGCAGCCTTCACTGAGTCGTGAACGGGCGATGATATACAGTAGTTCATCACCATCAACAATCTCGCCCTTGTGGTCAACCATAATGAGGCGATCACCGTCACCGTCCAGCGCAATGCCTAGGTCAGCACTATGTTTTAATACAGTACGTTGCAACTCCGCTGGATGAGTGGAGCCCACTTTCTCATTGATATTCAAGCCATCAGGTTCAACACCAATGGCAATAACCTCAGCACCCAGTTCAGAAAAAACACTGGGACCAATGTGATACGTTGCACCATGTGCGCAGTCCACCACAATTGTCATTCCTTTCAAACTCAGCGTCGATGGCACCGTGCTTTTGCAAAACTCGATATAGCGCCCAGCAGCGTCCCCCATACGTTCAGCTTTGCCGAGTTTTGCAGAATCCACACATTGCATGTCTTTTTCCATCTCAGCTTCAATCGCCAATTCGATTTCATCAGACAGTTTTGTGCCCTGTGAGGAAAAGAATTTGAGGCCATTATCTTGATACGGGTTATGCGATGCGCTGATCACAATACCTGCATCCGCATGAAAAGTGCGCGTCAAATAAGCAATGGCGGGTGTTGGCATCGGTCCCAGCAAAAAACTGTCAATACCGGCCGCAGCGAGTCCCGCTTCCAGCGCACTCTCAAACATATAACCAGAGATACGTGTATCTTTACCAATCAGCACTTTGCCGGAATCTCCCTTTGCCAGAACACGCCCAACAGCCCAGCCCAGTTTCAGAACAAATTCCGGGTTGATTACACCCTCACCGACAGTGCCACGTATTCCATCAGTGCCAAAATATTTTTTATCCATTTTCTATTTCCTTAGGGCAATACATTGCATGAAGCAATGATGCTGTATATTGTTCAAAGTGTCTGTTATTAAGTGTTAAGTGCCCGCATGAGCCACAGCATGATAAATTTTTACCGCATCAACTGTTGCAGCCACATCATGTGCGCGAATGATGCTTGCTCCGTATTGGCAGCACAAGGTCGCCATTGCGACGCTACCCGCCAAACGCGCATCATTCGTGAATCTGTTCAATAACACTGCGATACTGGACTTGCGGGATACCCCCATCAAAACCGGTTTACCCAACATCGTAAACTCACGCAGGTTTTTCACCAATTGCAGATTATGATCAACGGTTTTACCAAAACCAAAGCCTGGATCAACCAACACCGCATCAATACCTGCCGCTTCGCAACAGATAATGCGCTTCTGTAAAAATGACTTTACGACTTGTACCACATCAGTATATTCCGGGTTTTTTTGCATGGTCCGTGGTTCACCTTGCATGTGCATCAGACACACTGGCACACCTGTTTCATTCGCTGCCGCTATTGCGCCCGGTTCACGCAATGCACGTACGTCATTAATCATGCCGGCTCCTGCTTTTACGGCCTCACGCATGACTTCAGGCTTGCTGGTATCAATGGAAATAATGGCACCACATTCCCGGTAAATTGATTCAATAACCGGTATAACCCGGTCAAGCTCTTCCTGTGCAGTCACTGCTGCCGCACCAGGGCGCGTCGATTCGCCACCCACATCAATAATCGCCGCACCGTCTTGTATCATCTGTTGTGCTTGCTGCAATGCCTTATCTGCGGACAAAAAAAGACCCCCGTCCGAAAAGGAATCGGGGGTGATATTAAGAATACCCATCACTTTAGGTGGTGTTGACAGGGAAAGATCCAGCAACTTGCCGTTACACTCCAACACGCTGAACGCCCGTGAACAGAACTAAGCGTTAATCAATGCTCGCCTGCCGGGCCACCAATAGTGCTGTCATTCGGCTTTTCCTTGCCATCATCGCTGTTGCTGTCAGCTTTGGCACTGGTGTCTGTCGGTTTGTTGTCGTCACTATCTTCATCTTCCCAGTCAGCAGGCGGACGTGGAGACTTGCCTAACATAATGTCCGCAATCTGCTCCTGATCAATGGTTTCATACTTCATCAGGGCATCAGACATTTTGTCCAGGATATCCCGTTTGTCCTTCAGAATTTTTTCCGCACGTTTGTAATTTTTGTCGATGATCACGCGAATCTCTTCATCAATAATATGTGCAGTCTCATCGGAAACATGCTTATTTTGTGCAACGGAATGCCCAAGGAAAACTTCACCCTCTTCTTCCATGTAGGTCAATGGCCCCAATTTTTCGGAAAGCCCCCACTTGGTCACCATATTGCGTGCAATTTCCGTTGCACGTTGAATATCATTGGAGGCACCCGTGGTCACCGAGTCAGGACCAAAAACCTGCTCTTCCGCAATACGCCCGCCAAACATGCTGGCGATCTGGCTTTCCAGCCGCTCCTTGCTGTAACTATAACGATCCCCTTCGGGCAAAAACATGGTTACGCCCAAGGCTCGCCCGCGCGGAATGATCGTCACCTTATACACCGGATCATGTGAAGGCACACTTAAACCCACGATGGCATGCCCTGCCTCGTGATAGGCCGTCAACCGTTTTTCAGCTTCATCCATCACCATGGACTTACGCTCAGCACCCATCATGATTTTGTCTTTGGCTTTTTCAAAATTACCCATGGAAACCAGCTTGTTATTGGCGCGTGCCGCAAACAACGCCGCTTCATTCACCAAGTTAGCGAGGTCAGCGCCGGAAAATCCGGGGGTCCCGCGTGCAATAATGCTGGGCTTCACATCATCTGAAATCGGTACTTTACGCATATGCACTTTGAGAATCTGCTCACGCCCGCGCACATCAGGCAAACCAACCACCACCTGACGGTCGAAACGACCAGGGCGCAGCAAGGCCGGATCCAGCACATCGGGACGGTTAGTAGCAGCAATAACGATGACGCCTTCATTGCCTTCAAAGCCATCCATTTCCACCAACAACTGGTTGAGGGTCTGCTCACGTTCATCATGTCCCCCGCCCAAACCGGCACCACGGTGGCGACCCACGGCATCGATTTCATCGATAAAAATAATGCACGGTGCATGCTTTTTGGCCTGCTCAAACATATCGCGCACACGGGATGCACCGACACCAACAAACATTTCTACAAAATCTGAACCTGAAATGGTGAAAAACGGTACCTTGGCTTCACCGGCAATGGCCTTGGCCAGCAAGGTTTTGCCTGTGCCGGGTGAGCCCACCAGTAATACACCGCTCGGAATTTTGCCACCCAGTTTCTGAAACTTGCCAGGGTCACTAAGGAATTCCACCAGCTCAGCTACTTCTTCTTTAGCCTCTTCCACACCAGCCACGTCGGCAAAACTGACTTTGACCTGATCTTCACCCAGCAAGCGTGCCTTGCTTTTGCCAAAAGACATGGCACCGCGGCCACCACCACCACCTTGCATCTGGCGCATGAAGAAAATCCACACCGCAATCAGCAATAACATGGGGAACCAGGAAATGAAGATTTGCATCAACATACCCTGTTGCTCCGGTGGTTTGGCGTTAATGATCACGCCGCTATTCAGCAGATCGGCAATCAAACCAGGATCATCAGGACTATAAGTTGTGAAGCGTTCGCCATTCGCCGTTAAACCACGAATGGTACGGCCTGCAATTTCCACTTTGGAAACCGAGCCCTGTTTTACGGCTGTCACAAACTCTGAATAATCCATAGGTTTGGCCGAAGTGGGTTTCGGCCCAAAATTGTTAAATACCGACACCAGGACGATGGCGATAACAACCCATAAAACAAGGTTTTTTGCTAAGTCACTCAAATGGATAACCTCAATGTGTCCGTGTTACGTGTCAGTACGACATAATTTTCTGCACGTTTTAATAAATTAATGTTTTATATCACCCTATTCTACATTCTGCATCAGCTATTTTACACCCTGCATCAGATTTGTGCCTTAAATCCTCGCGCCAGTATATAGACTTCTCGCGATTTAGGCCGTGATGCTTTCGGTTTGCGAATAACCACTTTGCTAAATGATTTGCGTAACGCCAGCAAATAGGGATCAAATCCCTCACCCTGAAAAACTTTGGTGAGAAAATCGCCACCTGGCTTCAGTGTACCCTGTGCAAAATCCAGAGCCAATTCAGCAAGATACATTGCTCTTGGCTGATCAACCGCGCGCATTCCACTAATGTTGGGGGCAATATCTGACATTACAAGGTCTACCGGGCGTCCATTTAACGTCGCCGTCAATTGGTCATGCACATCCTGTTCCGTAAAATCACCCTCGATCATGGTTACCCCGGAAAGCGGCTCCATAGGCAAAATATCCATGGCGATAACAACACCTTTGCTACCGACAAGCGGGGCAGCAATCTGCGACCAGCCACCAGGAGCTGCCCCCAGGTCAACCACCACCTGCCCTGATCGAAGCATACGGTCTTTTTCCTGGATTTCCAGCAATTTGAATACCGCCCGTGAGCGGTAACCCGCCTTCTGCGCTTCTTTCACATAATGGTCATTAAAATGACGCCGCAACCAGTTCTGGCTGCTGTTGGTGCGCTTCATGACCTGGCCTGCTCCGTAGCACAACGCTGTAACACCGCGCGGGTACGTATAACCAGCCAGATTGTGCCGGACAAACTATATGCCAGTAACATCAGTAGCTGTGTGTCTTCATTGGCTGTGATAGAATCCGCGCCCAGCCACAGCAGCAGACCCAGCACGATGCAAATGCCCAATTCCAGCTTGACGCCGTTAAACGGGCTGGCGGCCACACCAAACCCTCTGGATGAACTCGTGGCAGCAGAAGTGGAATCTGTCACTTTTTCCTCAACGGGTACAGATTGTTTAATATTTTTCATTTTTTAATTCAGACTTTAATCCAATTTCAAGAAAAATTAACCATGTCACTGACAAACAAACAAAATAAATATCTTCGCGGCCTCTCACATGACCTCAAACCTGTGGTAATGATCGGCAATAGCGGCGTCACCGAAGGTGTTCTTAACGAACTTGAAGCGCGTCTGGCACATCATGAACTCATCAAAGTACGCATCAGCGGCGTAGGCCGGGATGAGCGCCGACAAATGGCAGAAAGCCTGTGTAAGGAATCAAACAGCGAGTTGGTCAATACCATTGGCCATATCGCCGTACTTTACCGTCGGGCGAAAGAGCCGACCATCAAATTGCCCAGGTAACCGAAAGAAAATTGCCGGAGCTGATCATTCTAAGGACATGCACCTGCCGAGTAAGAAGCACTATCAGAGTTTCTCCAACACCGGAAGGCTCTTTTGACGCTCTTGATTTCCCATTGCCCCCGGTTTTTCTCAATGACTAATTCATGAATGTCTCCTCTTACAGAATCATCCAAAAAACCATCGCGAACGACGATAATGGTGGATTTTCTGTTTGATTCAATACTTTGAGCCGAGTAGTGAATTGAATAATCCTTTAGCTCAGAAAAATCAAAAAGATGTTGCGGGTATAAAAATGGAGAAGAAACCCAATTCTTGGCGTTATTCCGCGCATCTTCCACTATTTCCGATAACTCTGATACGGAGACCTGTTTCCATAATTTAACAGTGTATCCGTAAGGCTTTACATATTTCTCACCCATTATTGTACATCCCGATATGAAACAGGTTAATGCGAGTAAAACAATATTCGCCGACCATTTCATGGCTAACTCAAAACTTACTTTTGTTCTTTCACCCCATCATGAAACCCTGTTGCCACAAGCCATAAACCCAATAAACTGTTAATCAAATGCAAAATTGAAGCTGCGCCATGCAAACGGGCAAATTGTGCGGCCTGTTCGCTGCCGGGGGCAAGGCCGATGAGTTTCAGCTCCTGCATCATCGGCACTAATACACCGATACTCAGCACGACGAGCAGCAACATCAACAATACAATGCGCGCGCGATTGTCCCGCAACCAACCGCTACCTTTTTGTATGATGATTGAAAGTAGCAGGGTCGCACCCACCGCCAGCCCGATGTAGCTGATCAGCTGAAATATCTGTCCTGCCATTCGCCCCGCCAGTTGGCGATCATCCATAAAGGCAAACAGACTCGGGGCGACCACATACCCGGCAATCCATAATCCGCCAACCCAGAAGGTCAGTGCGACTCGTTCTGCGCCTGCCCACCAGCAGTCTCGGGAAATTCCAAGCATGATCAAATGTGCTTCACTTCAAGTATTTCGTACTCTTTAATGCCGCCAGGTGCCTGCACTTCGGCGACATCGCCCTCCTCTTTACCAATAAGCGCACGGGCAATCGGTGAAGTCACCGAGATTTTGCCCACTTTGATATCGGCTTCATCTTCACCAACAATCTGATAGGTCACTTCTTTACCCGTTTCCTCTTCCATCAAGCCAACTGTCACACCAAAAATAACCTTACCGGTGGGTTTGATTTCGGTGATATCAATGATTTGTGCATTGCTCAGTTTGCCATTAAGATCTGCAATACGGCCCTCTGCAAAACTCTGTTGCTCGCGTGCCGCATGGTATTCGGCATTTTCCTTGAGGTCTCCATGCTCGCGCGCTGTGGCAATCGCAGCAATGATCCGCGGTCGCACTACATTTTTCAGTTCACGCAATTCCTTACGAAGCTTTTCTGCGCCTTGCGCTGTTAGAGGTACTTTGCCCGTCATTTTCCCATCTCCTGATGCAAATCCTGTAACCGGTTAACCACTGAACTTTCCCCCTGCGCCATGGCCAGACACATGGCTTCCGCGCCAGCCAGTGTTGTGGTGTACGTGACCTTACGTTGTAACGCATTACTGCGGATTGTGCCAGAGTCAGCGATAGTTTGTGTACCCTCTGTAGTATTAATGATGAGGCTGATTTCATCATTTTTGATCATATCCACAATGTGTGGCCTCCCCTCTCCGACTTTATCTACCAGTGAGCACTTTACACCAGCTTCCCGTAAAACTTTAGCAGTACCATGGGTTGCTACGATACCAAAACCCAGTGCAACCAGTTTTTCGGCCACCGCAACGGCACCGGCTTTGTCATCATCACGCACGCTGACAAAGGCCGCTCCTTCGGAGGGGAGACTCACTCCGGCACCCAGCAAGGCTTTGGCAAAAGCTTCAGCAAAATTTTTGCCGACACCCATGACCTCCCCAGTGGATTTCATTTCCGGCCCCAAAATGGGATCAATGCCTGGAAATTTCACAAAGGGGAACACCGCTTCTTTCACTGAAAAATAATTGGGAGTCATAGCGCCAGTAATTCCCTGTTCAGCAAGTGTTTTACCTGCCATGCAGCGTGCTGCAATTTTCGCCAGTGGCAGACTGGTGGCCTTAGACACAAACGGCACGGTACGTGAGCCACGGGGATTCACTTCAATGATGTAAATATCATCACCTTTGATGGCAAATTGCGCATTCATCAATCCGACCACATTCAGTGCCAGAGCCAGTTCACGCGCCATGTCACGCATGCGTACCTGTACAGATTCGGACAAACTGTAAGGTGGCAAGGAGCAGGCGGAATCACCGGAGTGGACTCCGGCCTGTTCGATATGTTCCATTATGGCACCCACCAGTACCTGCTCTCCATCGCAAATGGCGTCAATATCCACTTCAATGGCATCATCCAAAAAACGATCCAGCAGCACCGGTGAATCATTGGAGACCTTCACTGCTTCGCGCATATAACGCTTAAGTTCGCTCTCTTTGTAAACAATTTCCATAGCTCGGCCACCGAGCACGTACGAAGGTCTAACAACAAGTGGGTAACCAATATCAGCGGCCAGTTTGACGGCTTCCTCTGGATCACGTGCAGTATGGTTTGGCGGCTGTTTGAAACCCAGTTTTTGCACCAGCTGCTGGAAACGCTCACGATCTTCTGCGAGGTCAATGGCATCGGGCGAGGTACCGATAATCGGCACACCAGCGGCTTCCAGGGCACGCGCCAGCTTCAGCGGCGTTTGCCCGCCATATTGCACCACCACACCTTTGGGTTTTTCCAAATGCACCAGCTCCAGCACATCTTCCAGCGTCAGCGATTCAAAATAGAGACGATCCGAGGTGTCATAGTCGGTGGATACGGTTTCCGGGTTGCAATTAACCATGATGGTTTCGTAACCATCGTCACGCAGCGCAAAGGCGGCATGCACGCAACAATAGTCAAATTCAATACCCTGACCAATTCGGTTTGGCCCGCCGCCCAGCACCATAATTTTTTCGCGGTTCGTGGGCAATGCCTCACATTCCTGTTCGTAGGTGGAATACAAGTACGCCGTATCGGTGGAAAATTCTGCGGCACAAGTGTCAACACGCTTATACACAGGTCGCACACCAAGCGAGTGCCGGTGCTCACGGAAGTCGGCTTCATCCATGGATAACAAACTCGCCAGACGGCTGTCGGAAAAACCTTTGCGTTTCAGCGCAAACACACGCGCCTTGTCCATGGCCGCCATGCCCTGCTCATGAACCTCTATCTCCAGTTTGATAAGCTCTTCGATCTGCACCAGGAACCAGGGGTCAATTTTTGTCAGCGAATACAGTGTATCCAGCGACATGCCTGCACGGAATGCATCCCCCACATACCAAAGGCGCTGCTCTCGTGGCGTACTCAGCTCACGTTTGAGAATTTCCATGGCATCATCGGCGTCGATATCCATGACCGGATTTAAACCATCAACACCGACTTCCAACCCACGCAGGGCTTTTTGCAGCGACTCTTGAAACGTGCGACCTATGGCCATCACTTCACCCACAGATTTCATTTGTGTGGTGAGGCGTGAATCCGCATCAGGGAACTTCTCGAAAGTGAATCGTGGTACTTTGGTCACCACATAATCAATGGTGGGTTCAAAGGACGCAGGAGTCGCACCGCCGGTAATATCGTTTTGCAGTTCATCCAGCGTGTAACCCACCGCCAGTTTGGCGGCAATTTTGGCAATGGGGAAACCGGTGGCCTTGGAAGCCAGTGCCGATGAGCGTGATACACGCGGATTCATTTCGATGATGATCATGCGGCCACTTTCAGGATTAATGGCGAACTGTACATTGGAGCCACCAGTATCCACACCGATTTCACGCAGCACCGCCAGCGAGGCGTTGCGCATGATTTGATATTCTTTATCGGTCAGCGTTTGCGCGGGAGCCACAGTAATGGAGTCGCCGGTATGAATCCCCATGGGATCGAGGTTTTCAATGGAGCAAATGATAATGCAGTTGTCCTTGCGGTCACGCACCACTTCCATCTCGTATTCTTTCCAGCCTAGAATGGATTCTTCGATGAGCAATTCTTTGGTAGGCGAAAGATCCAACCCGCGCTCACAAATCTCAACGAACTCTTCCTTATTGTATGCAATCCCCCCCCCGCTGCCCCCCATGGTGAATGACGGACGGATTACCGTGGGATAACCCACTTGTGCTTGTACCTGCCAGGCTTCTTCCATAGAGTGCGCCACCGCTGCACGCGGCATGTCCAGGCCAATTTTTTCCATCGCCTGCTTGAAGCGGTCACGATCTTCAGCTTTATCGATGGCATCCCGGTCTGCACCGATCATTTCCACATTGAATTTTTCCAGCACGCCTTCACGCACCAGATCCAGCGCACAATTCAACGCGGTTTGTCCACCCATGGTGGGCAGTAGAGCATTGGGTCGTTCGCGCTCGATGATGTTGGCTACCGTCTTCCAGGTAATGGGTTCGATGTAGGTCGCATCCGCCATCTCGGGATCGGTCATGATTGTCGCTGGATTGGAATTCACCAAAATAACGCGATAGCCCTCTTCACGCAGCGCCTTGCAGGCTTGTGCGCCGGAATAATCAAACTCACAGGCCTGACCGATAACAATGGGGCCAGCGCCGATGATAAGAATACTTTTCAGGTCTGTTCTTTTTGGCATTAATTCAGTATCTGGTTGTAGTGACGGGTTGTTGGAAACCAGGAAAATCTTTCCCTGCTACTGGTCTCTCGTTCCTTGATACTGTTTAACCGATTCAACAAACCGGTCAAACAACGGTGCCACATCATGCGGCCCAGGACTAGCTTCCGGGTGGCCCTGAAAACTGAAGGCAGGGTGGTCAGTGCGCTCTACCCCCTGCAAAGAACCATCAAATAACGAACGATGGGTGGCTTGCAGATTGTCAGGCAATGATGCTTCATCCACGGCAAAACCGTGATTCTGGCTGGTGATCATTACTTCCCCGCTGGCCAGTTCCTGAACCGGATGATTGGCACCATGATGGCCAAATTTCATCTTCAGGGTCTTTGCGCCGCTGGCCAGCGACAACAGCTGATGGCCCAGACAAATGCCAAACACGGGCACACCACTGGCCAAAATATCCGGGATCGCCGCCAGTGCATAATCACAGGGCTCCGGGTCACCGGGACCATTGGATAAAAATACGCCATCGGGATTTAAGGCCAGTACATCGGCAGCTGCTGTCTGTGCGGGCACTACCGTCAGGCGACAACCACGGTCCACCAGCATGCGCAGGATATTGCGTTTAATCCCGTAGTCATAAGCCACGACATGATACGGTAGTTTTTCCTCGATGGGATGCGGTGCCCTGGGCAAGCCGTCAGCGAGCGTCCAGGAGCCCTGCGCCCATTCATAGGGAGCATGGGTAGTGACTTCTTTGGCAAGATCCATACCGTGCAAACCGGGAAAATCCCGCGCAGCAGCAATAGCTGCTTGTTCTGCAACTGTTTTTTTCTCAAGAAGGCCACCGGCAACGATGCAACCCGCCTGCGCCCCCTTTTCACGCAGCAGGCGAGTAAGCTGGCGGGTATCAATATCAGCAATAGCCACCACTTGTTTTTCGCCCAGATAGTCTTCAACACTGGATTCACTGCGCCAGTTGCTGACAAGCAGCGGCAGGTCGCGTATCACCAGCCCACTGCAATGTACATGTGACGATTCCTCGTCTTCGATATTCACACCGACATTGCCGATGTGAGGATAGGTCAGGGTCACGATCTGTCGCGCATACGACGGGTCAGTGAGGATTTCCTGATAACCTGTCATCGCGGTGTTAAACACCACCTCCCCTACTGTTTGGCCCTCAATACCAATAGATTCCCCCCAAAAGAGCGAGCCATCTGCCAGGGCCAGTAATGCCGGTTTTCTCA
>JAKISS010000045.1 GCA_021648485.1 Gammaproteobacteria bacterium | reverse complement strand
CCCTGAACGCTGCCGAAACAGACCTTTTATCGGCACTGCCCAATGCCGAGCATGTTCTGGTTATTCGCACTGAAAGCGATGGCGACTTTTCCGACTACTGTCTCTCCTTGCGCCAGAACCCGGCCAGTCCGCCTGTGCCACCGAATAATTTTGACCCGCGATTAGTGGAAATCATCTTTTCTTTCAAGGTGGAATGCCCCGGCGACTTTGATTGTCTGAACACGGAAACCTGCAACGAAACGCCGACCGCTGAACCCGATATCAATTATCTGGCCAAAGATTACGCCAGCTTCCGGCAACTGATTCTTGACCGCATGAGCTATCTGTTGCCGGACTGGCAAAGCCGCAACCCCGCTGACCTGGGAATCACTCTGGCAGAGCTGGTCGCTTACAGGGGAGATCAACTCAGTTACTGGCAGGACGCGGTTACCACCGAAGCCTATCTGAACACCGCACGTAAACGCATCTCCCTGCGTCGCCATGCTCTGCTGGTGGATTATCGTATTGGCGAAGGTCGTAATGCCCGCAGCTGGCTGCACCTTGAAGTCACTGGCGGACCGTTTGAACTGTCCACCACGGATCTGCAATTTCTGACTCGCGTCGAAGGTTTAAGAGAACCTGAAGACAACCGTATCGAACCGGACTCCAGACAACATGCACAGGCACAACAGCACCACGCTTTGGTGTTTGAATTGTTACAGGGCACCCCCCTGTTTGAAAACCACAACGACATACCGTTTTACACCTGGGGGGACGAAAAATGCTGTTTGCCCAAGGGAGCAACCCGGGCAACATTGCGCGGACATTATCCAGAGCTGGCACTTTCCGGCGACACAGACGACGCCGGGCAATATTTGTTATTCGAGGAAATACTCGGCCCGGATACCGGTGAACCCGGCGATGCCAACCCGGATCACCGCCAGATCATTCGTCTTGTCCAGGCCACGCTGACCACAGACCCGCTGGATGATACTGAAATCACTGAAATATACTGGTCCGATGATGACGCTTTGACCTTTCCACTGTGTATCTCGTCCGAAACCAACACCGACCCGGACAATCCCGTACCGCTCACGGATGTCAGCGTTGCCCGGGGCAATATCGTACTGGTGGACCACGGTGAAACCGTCAGCGAAAACCTGGGTTCCGTGCCCGAAGCCTGGTTATATTATCCGCAGGATAAAAATACCCGGCGCTGCAACCCCGACGCACAACAACCCATTCCTCCACGCTTTCAACCCGTCCTGAACAAAAACCCGCTGAGCCACGGAGCCGCAGCGCCCGATCCCCATACACCGGCCAGCGGCACCCTGACACCCGCTGCGGAAACAGTAAATCCGCTGATACTGACATTGCAGGGTGACAATGGCCTCGGCCCGTTGCCCTGGAGCCTGCGTCCCGACCTGTTAAACAGTGATGACGATGCCCGGCATGTCGTGGTGGAACTGGATAACGAGGGTGTTGCCACCCTGCGTTTTGGTGATGACGAAAACGGTGCCCGCCCCGACAGTGGCACTGAATTTACAATCACCTACCGGGTCGGTAATGGCCCCGAGGGCAATATTGGTGCCGAAGGCATCGCGCATATTGTCAGTCTCGACGGACGGGTCGTCGCCGTGCGAAACCCCTTACCTGCCCGGGGCGGGCTGGCCGCCGAAACGGCTGCGCAAATTCGCCGCCGTGCCCCGCAGGCTTTCCGCACTCAGTTGCGCGCTGTGACCCCGGAGGATTACGCACACTTCACCAGCGCACAGGCAGGCGTACAACAGGCCGCCGCAATACCGCGCTGGACCGGCAGCTGGCATACACAAACCATTACTGTTGATCGCGTTGGCGGCCTGCCACTCGATGCCGGCTTTGAAACACAGCTGGCAAACAACATTGAACGTTATCGCATGGCGGGCCATGACCTGAATTTTAATAACCCGGTCTTTGTGGATCTGCAACTGGAACTGCAAATCTGCGTATCACGCGGGTATTTCCGCAGCGATGTGGAGCAGGCACTGCTGGCAATATTCAACAGCAATGTGCGCCCCGATGGCAGCCCGGGTTTGTTTCACCCGGATAATTTCAGCTTTGGACAAACCATTTACCTTAGCCCCTATTACGCCGCAGCACGTCAGGTACGTGGAGTATCGTCAGTGCAGATCACCCGCTTCACCCGTCAGGGTGACGATGATCAAAAGCCGCTATCCGACGGTTTTATGCATCTGGGCAAACTGGAAATAGCGCGCCTGGAAAACAACCCGAATTTTCCGGAACGGGGCGTACTGAAGCTGACCCTGTTGGGGGGCAAATAAAATGACAAAACCAGCGAATAAAAAAAATTGCGGCTGCTGTGCCGGTATCTCTCAGGCAACCCCTGTCAGATTGCATAACCTGCCCTCGCAAAACACCCTTGCCTATCGCACCGGTACCCATTCCACCTTCAAACAATCCATGCTGGCAGCGCTGAGCAATGCCCAGCGTCCTGCCCTGCTGTCATTGGGCACCCGCGACGATGACGATTTCACTATTGCCTGTCTGGATGGCGTGGCCACCATGCTGGACGTATTAAGTTTTTATCAGGAGCGTTACGCCAATGAACATTTTCTGGCAACCAGTACCGAGCGCCGCTCCGTACTGGAAATGGCGCAATTAATTGGTTACGAATTATCACCAGGCGTTGCATCAGCCACTCATCTTGCATTTACCCTGCAAGAGACACCCGGTATACCGACCAACAGCGCAGACCCCATCATCATTCCCGCACGCACACGGGTACAAAGTGTGCCCGGGCAAAATGAAGAACCACAGGTATTTGAAACCACCGAAGACATCGAAGCCCGTTCACACTGGAATGCCGTAGCGGTACAAACCACGCTCCCCTATGTGCCTGATCAGGGTGATCTGGATATTTATATCGATGGACTTAACAATAACGTTGAAACAGGTGACGCCATACTGATTGTCGGTCAGGACCGGATGGACAAGCCCGGTAGTGAACGCTGGGATGTGCGGGTGGTTAAACAGATTGAAAAAGACACTGCTCATTTGCGCACTCGCCTGATATGGGATGTTCCGTTAGGTCATGTCAGCCCCACCATTCAACCCTCCGGCACTGACATTAAATTGTTTGTCTTTCGCAAGCGCGCCAGTTTGTTCGGCCATAATGCACCGGACCCACGTTTGATGAGTGCGAATGGAAGTGAGAGTGAGAGTGAGAGTGAGAGTGAGAGTGAGGAAAACAATAGTCTTACCTCATTGTTAGAGGGCACAGGGGTTAATCTCTGGTGGAAAGATTTCACTATTCAAAATGACCAGATCGATCTCGCCAGCCCCGAGGATAAAGTCGTTGCCGGTAGCTGGATAGCACTGGTGTCCAACGAAGATGACATGGGCAGCGCCGACCTGCCCGGTTACGTGGAATTGTATCGTGCTAAAAAAGTCTCCAGTATGTCTCGCACCGATTACGGCATGAGCAGCAAAATCACCCGCATTGAAATAGACACGACTGAAAATATCAACCACTTTGCGTTACAGGAAACCCTGGCGCTGGTCGCCAGTGAAGAATTGCCGATTCATCGACGGCCATTGCGTTACCCGGTATTCAGCGACACACTGCATCTGCACACACAGATCGACGGCCTTGTGCCGGGTCAATATCTGTCGATCAGCGGTCAGCGGCAACGTCTCAAGGTTGCTCCAGGCATTACGGGGCTCAGTCTGCAACGGGAAGATGGCAGCACGACCCTTAACGAATCGGACAGCGTACAGCTTGTCGGCATCCCGGAAAAGCTCAGCCATGGCAGTCTGATAAAACTGACACCGGACATATTTGGCACACTCATTAATGGCAAGGATTCGGTTACCCAATTACAGTTACGTGTTATTGACCGCGATGGCAGCAGCGGCACGGTCATCAGTCGCCCTTCAGACTGGTTATGGGATGACAATTTACGGGACATCGAAAATGATCCCCGTGTCGCAGAAATCGCACAAATTGGCAGTAACGACAATCATATTCAAAATAACCGCGACCGCACTACCCTCACACTCAACGCCGCGCTCAACAATATTTACCGGCGCGACTCGGTGCAGATCAATTTTAATGTTGCCCCTGCCAATCACGGCGAAACGGTGGTGGAAATTCTGGGTAACGGCGACGCCCGTAAAACTGACCAGCAGTTTATTCTGAAACAGGCTCCTCTCACCCACGTCAGTGCCAACACCCCCGGCGGCAGTGCGGCATCACTGGAAGTACGGGTCAATGAATTGCGCTGGAACAAAACAGCCAGCCTTTATCAGGCCAACCACGATGCGCGGGTTTATCGTATTCAAAACCGTGATGACGGCAGTACCGCCATCCTCTTTGGTGACGGCGTTGAAGGTGGACGCCTGCCCACAGGACAAACCAATGTACGTGCCATTTACCGAAAATATATTGGTGCCGATGCCAATCTCAACAAAGACAAACTGACCACACTGTTACAGAAACCACTGGGCGTCACTGAAGTCACTAACCCGGAACCTGCTACCGGGGGTGCCAACCCGGAAGTCATCGACGATGCCAAACAGAATGCACCATTAACCGTACTGACTCTGGACCGCGCAGTATCCGTTACGGACTATCAGAATTTTGCCCGCGCCTTTTCCGGTGTTGCCAAAGCCCATGCCCTGTGGATTCATTCAGGACCATCCAAAGGTATTTTCATCACCCTGGCAGGTATCAATGGTGCATATATTCCCGACACCAGCAGTACCTACATAAACCTGATGAATGCATTGCGGCGTTACGGTGATCCCATGCTGCCATTACGTCTGGTGAATTATTCATCGGCAAGCTTCGCGCTGGGCATGGCGGTCAAGGTCAATGATGATGCTGTGCGCGACACCGTGCTCGAAACACTGGAATCTGCATTACGCGCGTATTTCAGTTTCGCCAACCGGGATTTTGGTCAACATGTCAGTCAGGATGAAATATTGGCCGTGGCACACAGCGTTCAACATATCGAAGCCGTGCGCATTACGCGATTTTATCAACAGGAACCCGGTGCCGTGGACAGTATCTCCCCCATTATCGCCTCACATCTGCCTGTTGCCTCCCTGACCATCGCACCCGAGCCCGCGCAATTATTAACCCTGTCAGATGAACCCCTTGAAATGGAATCCTTCTCATGAGCATCAATAGCCAACAACTGTTGGAACTGCTGCCTGCGATCCATCGCATCCGTGATGCAGAAATCGCCCGGGAAAACGGGTGGGAAAACGGCCCGCTGGAAGATCTGATGGTCGTCATCGCCGAGCAACTGGCGCTGATGGAAGAGAACATCGAACAAAGCTACGACGATCTGTTTATCGAAACCTGTGCCGACTGGCTGACACCCTATATTGGCGACGTGATTGGCTACCAGAGTCTGCACGGTAAAGTGCCCGATGTCGCCAGCCCCCGCGCAGAAGTGGCACATACCATTGCCCTGCGTCGGCGCAAGGGCACTGCCGTTGTGCTTGAACAACTGGCCCGCGATGTCACCGGCTGGAATGCCAGAGCCGTTGAGTTCTTCAAAGAACTGGGCTGGACACAACACATGAATCACAACCGCGACGACGTACATTACAGTCCTGACATGCGCAACATGGAACCGCTGGCCCGGATCGGCTCCGCGTTTAATCGCGTGCAACACACAGTGGATGTACGCCGGGTTGAATCCGGTCGCGGGCAATTTAACATTCCCAGCATCGGTATCTTTTTGTGGCGACTGGAAGCTTATGCCCATACCGAAAGCCCCGCCCTGCGGCTGGCCGAACGACGCTATCTGGTCAGTCCGCTGGGACACGCACTGCCTTTGTATTCCCGTCCCCGCAGCACACGGCAGGGATTGATCAGCACACTGGCCAGCCCTGAAAATGTCCCTGAACCTCTGGCGCGCCGACAACTGCATGATCATCTCGACCGTTATTATGGCCTGCGAGCCACCGCTGCGAGTGAGATTGATAATGACGAGCCAAGCATCGTACTCCATGTAGACGGTACCGAAATTCCCCGCGAACAAATCCGTATCTGTAACCTCAGTGATGACGGCCCCGCCTGGGCCCACGAGGCCGCTGAAAACACGTACGCCATCGACCCGGTACTGGGGCGTATTGCCCTGCCCCCGGAGGCTGCGGACCCTGCCAATGTTCTGATTTCATACCATCGGGGTTTTAGTGCCGACATGGGTGGTGGTGAATACGAACGGGAAAACAGTTTTGCCCTGCAAGATGGCGCGACGGTCATTCCTGTGCCCACGCCCGCTCACCCCACACTACAGGCAGCACTGGACGCGCTGGGTGGAGCCGGTGTCGTGGAAATCACCGACAATGGCCGTTATGAAGAAACGCTGACCGTCAGTGTTGCCGACAATGCCGGTATTGAATTGCGCGCGGCCAATGGTCGCAACCCGCATCTGGCACTCACCGGCCCGCTCACCGTCAACGGTGGAGAAGGCAGCCGCTTCAGCGTCAACGGCTGTCTGCTCAGTGGTGATTTATTAACCGTGCCGGACACTGGCACAAACCACCTGAGCCAACTGGAAATAGTACACTGCACCTGGGTACCGGGTCGCACACTGGATGCCGATGGTAATCCGCTTACCCCCGCCGCGGTGAGTATCAGCGTTGCCCTGGCCAATGTTTCTATCTCCATCGAACGTGCCATTACCGGTGCCCTGCGCATGGTACCGGAATCCCGGCTGGCCCTGTTTGACAGCATCATCGATGCCACTGACGCAGCAGCGGTGGCCTTTGCCGACCTCGACGACGACAGCCCCGGTGCAACACTGAGCGCCACCGCAAGCACAGTGATTGGCAAAATTCATGCCCGGGAATTTGGTACCGTCAGCAACTGTATTTTGCTTGCACGCCTGTCTGCTGCGGATACCTGGAATGCACCGGTATGGACTGAACGCAAACAAACCGGCTGTGTGCGTTTCAGCTTCCTGCCCTTTAACGCCATTGTGCCGCGACGTTATCGCTGCCAGCCGGATTCCGCCGACAGCGCACGACGCCTGTCACCCCGCTTTACCTCACTGAATTTTGGACAGGCCGCTTATGGACAACTGTCGCAGCTCACTGCAGAAGCCATCTGGCGTGGTGCAGACGACGAAAGTGAAATGGGTGCCTTCCATCATTTGTATGCACCACAACGCGACCGGAACTTACGCATTCGTCTGCGTGAATATTTGCGCGTTGGTCTGGAAGCAGGACTTTTTTATGAGTCCTGAGCTGATTAACAAAATAAACATGAAAATGCCCAAAGGAATTGACCATGAGCTTTGACCTGAGCCGAAAAAAATTCAACCCGCTGGATGACTATTTCAGCGTTGTTATGCAGCAAGGGCGTGTGCAAACAGACGCAGACTGGAACACCCTGGTGGCCCAGCTCAATCGACACATGCAGGCCGAGTCTCTGGACACCTTCGGGCCCAGTGTTGTACCCAGGGAAACCGCCGATGGTTTTTTAATCAGTGGCAGCGCAGATGCTATTGAAATCGGCGCGGGGCGCATTTATATCGATGGCCTGTTAGCGGAAAACCATACCGATACTCTGAAGTGGGATGCCCGGCTGGCCGAAATGTCCGGCACCGCAAAATTATCCGGTGCCAATATCAATGCTGCACCCACAGGGTCACCGGGAACAACCGCCTACGATGCACAGCCCTATTATCCCAACCCACCCGCATTGCCAGAGGGAGAAACATACTTGATGTATGTCGATGTCTGGCAACGGGACATCACTTATTTACAGGATGCAAGTCTGGTTGACGCTGCTGTCGGCGTGGATACCACAGCCCGCCAGCAGACGGTCTGGCAGGTAAAATTTCTCGATGATGTCGGTGCCCTGGACCCCACGGTCACCGATGTTGATATTCCCGGCTGGCTGGAAACCATCCACCCTTCATCAGCACGCCTGTCCACAGACACGGGTAATTTGACCGACGATGACAACCCTTGCCTGTTACCTCCCCAGGCCGGTTATAAAGGTCTGGAAAATCAGTTGTATCGCGTACAGGTCCACGACAGCGGCCCGGTGGGTACCGCCACCTTTAAATGGTCACGCGACAATGCCGTTGTATCCTCGCGCATCAGCGCAATCACCGGCGGTAATAACATTGTGGTGGATTCACTGGGGCGCGACGACGTACTCAGTTTTCATGAAGGCGACTGGGTGGAAATCACCGACGACCATCGGGATCTGATGGGCCTGCCGGGTGAGTTACGGCGTATCCGGCTGGGTGATGGTATCGACAGTGCAACCCGCACCATTACCCTGGAAGGTGCCGCACTCCCCACCGGCGCGGGAAACGGCGAGTTCCCCATTGATGGCAGTGATCAGACAGAGCCGACACGCAACACACGCATTATTCGCTGGGATCATGCCGGTATTGTATTCCGGGAAAACGAAAACGAGTACACCGATCTCGATGCGGCCAGCAGCAGCGGAGCCATTGAAATTCCTGCCGCTGGCACCCGGTTGTTTTTGGAAAAAGGCATTCTGGTCGATTTTGATCTGGAAAGTGTGGTGGATGAAGCAGCAGACTTTGAGCCTGAATATAAAACGGGTGATTACTGGGTTTTTTCTGCCCGGGTCAATGATGCCTCCATTGAACAGTTGGATCGCGCGCCTCCCATGGGCATTCATCATCATTACGCAAAGCTGGCAATTGTTAACGGCAATGGCATAACCGATTGCCGCACACTCTGGCCACCTGAAGCGGGTGGTGAAGGCTGTGCCTGCACAATTTGCGTTCACCCGGACACTCATAACAACGGCAGCGCCACCATTCAACAAGCCATAGATCAGGTGATTACACAAGGAGGCGGAACGGTTTGTCTGAGTGTTGGTGAATATCAAATCAGTCAACCCGTCAGGATCACCGGTCAATCAGTCACATTACGTGGACAGGGCTGGCAAACCCGCCTGATTTCCCGACAGGCAATGCCTTTGATTGAAATAGGCGGTGAAGGCATCGCAACTGATATCACGGTGGAAAAACTTTTTGTGATGACGGCCACTGCACAGAGTTTTAATACCGCAATCACGGTTAACAACGTAATAGCACTGAATCTTATTGATTGTTTTATCATTAACCTGGCCGCTGGCGATGCCACCAGTCAGGGTATTCAGTTTACCGGCCTGGCCATACTGGTCACCGTGCAAAAATGTAACATCGCGGCGGAACGGGGAATCATCGGCCCACGCTTGCAAGACGAATTTCTGGGAACATTGAATTTTTCCCTGACCGACTGCCTTTTATCCTGTAGTACACAAGGCATCAGTTTTACCGGGATGAGTTTTCACCTGGGCAAACTGGATATGCGCCACAATCATATCGGCAATGCAGACAATGCCGGTATCGAACTGACCGGTGCAACACTCGACAACACCGCTGTCACTATCGAAAACAATTTGCTGACCAACTGCCAGAACGGCATTCGCAGTGGCGTTTCCAACTTACGCATTCTCTGCAACGACCTGGAAGTGGACGACGACACTCAAGACAGTGGTCATGCCATTGCATTTGTTGAAGGCCTCGACCCCGAAGACAGCGCCAACCAGCAAGTCATTGGCAACCGCATTCGCAACTACCAAGGCCATGCCATAACCGTACAGGCGGGTGTCGGAAAAATGATGGTCAAACAAAACCAGTTTGAAAATATTTCAGGCTCGGCTTTTATTGTTGAAGAAGATGGCTCTATTGAATATTTAAGCCTAGAAAACAACCAGTTTAACGACGTGGCAGGCATCATGTCAGCAGAAACCAATACGCTTGCAGCCGTCCTCCTGCATGCCTGCGTGCGCGCCGACATCACTAACAATGTATTTGACGGTGTTGTACGCACAAGCTACACGGCCACCATCCGAACAGGCATCGCCGTCATTAACAGCGGTGCTGTGCGCATTACCGGCAATCGATTGCTTGCCGTAACACCGGCAAGTTATACCGGCTATGGCACCGGTATTTTTATGGGTGGCCGAGTGGGTGATTTTGAAGTCAACAATAACGAAATAAGCCGTATCCCGCAAAGGGATAGCATGACCGTTGAAAGGCTGGCAAATGCCGAATGGAAACCATTATATGTCCTGATGGGAGGCAACACTCAACGCGATGAAACGACCAATCCATCCATTGCAACCACGGGTAGCGCACCACTAATTAGCGTTAATAACAGAAATTATGCTGTGCTGGCAACCCGGCTTTTAAACCTGAGCGCAACAAACAACATCAGTGTCAATGGCAATTGTTTTGATGGAACATCAGGCATTTCTGCCGCAGTCGAAATTGTGGCACCCATGTACTGCGGTTTTATTGACAATGAAGTCAAATCAGAGACACCGATGAAAAATGAGCTTGTCTCGTTAAGCGCCGACCACGTAGGTGCCAATAACAATCGTCTGATGAGCAGAGATGATCAGAATATATTAACTGTTCAAGCTCGCCGCTATGTGGTCATGGGAAACATGACGACGGGCAATATCATTGTTAACAGCGGAACGGCCAGCGCGGGTGCCATTCCTCTCCCGGAACCCTGGAAATCATTGAATATCAACATTTGAGGTTTCACTAACAGACCTACAGGACACTGACACAATGAAATATTTATTATTACGTAATGAAAAATCAGTACGCGATATCGCCGACAAAGCTTACAAAAACCTGTCCGATAAAGCCCGAAAACAGGCTGAAGCCGCCCTGCTGAAAATCAACCCGGAACTCAAAACATTCAAATCTGTTCGCAAAGGTTTTATTGTACGTATCCCCGTGATTCCTGAAGACAGTAAATCTAATCGTCGAAATTCTATTGACCCTGTTGAAAACATTGCCCATGAAATGTCGGAAAAATTAAAACAGTTTGAACGCTCCCTGGATAAAAAATTTGTTGACCTGGAAAATCGACAAAAAGGTTTTGTACGAAACCTCAAGGCCGCAGGTAAAGAATTAAAAAGCCAGTCCAATGGAACCGCAGCAACGAAAATTTTACAACAACATATAACCAACTCAAAAAAACAGAACGATAAAAATAAAAAACTGGGCATTGACGCTTTGAAAAAAATGCAAAAAACAATTGCCACTTTTGACCGTTAAGGAAACAATGTTACGCAGGTCTCCGACGGCAGGGTGGAACAAGCGCAGCGGTTCCACCTGACATGCTATCAAGGGACAACAAATCGCCTCTATATTCATGATCGCTGACAAAAAACACCCGGCAACAAAAAACCTATGGTGTGAAACAGGAGGAATAAGACGCTTTATGCAACAACAACTCACCGGCAAACGGTGATAACCGAGCGAACCTTGAACAGGCCTCCTTTCCCGTTTGGTGGAACCGCTGCGCTCGTTCCACCCTACCCGGCTTAAGAATGGAAATTAAATATTTTATACAAGTGGCGCTCTGATTTAGAGCCGTATTTGTTCGTTCTGGTTGAGTAAAAGTGCAGGAATAGTCGCTCTTATTTCGCGCTTTTACGATTGAGAAACGGGCAAAAACGGGCTGAAATCGGGATGTTTAAAGCCGGGAACTTATCCCATCATCTGTAACAATCAACCATGGCACCTGTCGCAATTCCGGGACAATTCTGCTAGAGTCGCGCGCGGCTGACCCATAGCCCGCCACTGGATCACCAGCGCGGTCATTTTTGAAACAAGAACAAAACGAGTATAAAGAGAGACCATGCATCCCATCGTCAATATCGCCGTCCGTGCCGCGCGCCGCGCAGGTAATCTCATCGCCAGTGCTGTAGAACAGGTGGATCGCCTCGACATCACCGAAAAAGCCAGCAATGACTTTGTTACCGAAGTTGATCGTCAGGCCGAAGAACTCATTATCGGTATTATTCACGAAGCCTACCCCAACCACGGCATTCTTGGCGAAGAAAGCGGTGAGCAGGCAGGCAAAAAAGAGGGTGTGGACTATCAATGGATCATCGACCCACTGGATGGCACCACGAATTTTCTGCACGGCTTCCCGCAGTTTGCCGTGTCCATTGGCATGAGCCACAAGGGTCGCCTGGAACATGCCGTTATTTATGACCCCACGCGCCAGGAGTTGTTCACCGCCTCCCGTGGTGGCGGAGCCCAGCTCAATGACCGTCGTCTGCGCGTCACTCCGCGCAAAGGATTGGAAGGCGCTCTGCTCGGCACCGGCTTCCCTTTCAAGCAACAACAACATTTAGACGCTTATCTGGCCACCTTCAAAGCCTTGTTTCCCATGACCGCAGGCATTCGTCGGCCCGGTTCTGCGGCACTGGACCTGGCCTATGTGGCCGCTGGCCGTCTCGATGGTTTTTGGGAAATAGGACTCAACCCCTGGGACATGGCCGCTGGCACGCTGCTGGTGCAGGAGGCCGGTGGACTGGTGAGTGACTTTGGAGGTGGTGACGACTATCTCAGCACGGGTAACGTCGTTGCCGGAAACCCCAAAGTCTTCAAAGCAATTTTGCAGAAAATCCGCCCGCATTTAACCTCAAAACTCGCCAGATAATGACCACTTTACTACCGGCATTTCCAGCAAGCCTGATTCAAGTATCGCCCTTGTGCGCCGTTGTATTTCCTGAATTTACTCTTAAAAGGCAAACGCATCGCGCGCGTAACAAACGCATGGCCAACGACACCCTTCCTGACAACCCGCCAGATAAATCACTGGAAATCACCTTGCGGGACTGTCTCGATGGCCTGGAGGATTTCACCCTGCAAATGGCGTACGCCACCACCCACGCACAGTTTGAAATCCTCTCCATTGATGACCTAGCAAAGAGTAAAAATGACTTGCCAGCAAAACCCACACCACTTACGCTGGTAACGGCATCTATTAGCAATAATCACATCCAACCCACAATCCGCCGCCAACGGCGCGTCTAAATACCATGGCCAAAATCACCATTAACCGGGAAAACTTTCAAGTCGATGAACGCGAGCTGGAGCAAGGCTCGCTGAGCATCGGTCGTAACCAGGACAATGACCTGAGCATCGATGACCCGGCAGTCAGCGGCCACCATGCACAAATTGTCACCGTATTTGACTCCTCCTATGTGGAAGACCTTGGCAGCACCAACGGCACCTTCGTTAACGGTAAACAAGCCAAAACACACACCCTGCACAATGGCGACGTGCTGACCATGGGCCATTATCAGATATTGTTTCAAAGTGAAACTGCCGCGACAGCCCAAAATGCCAACGCCACCATGATGATCGGAGCCTCCCAGCTCGAAGAGCTGACGAAAAAAGCCAAGCAAAAAGATCACAGGAAAACACCCGCACGCAAAAGCCCGTCAGCCGCCCCGCTCCGCAACTCCCGGCGCGCGCCTGCCGTTGCAGCCACACCACCAGTCAGCAAACCCAGACTGGAAGTCCATGAAAACGGCGAACAACCCGCCCCAGGTAACACCGAATTACCCGATATCGACGATAATGAAAACATACTGGGAGAAACACAGCCTGTCCCCTCCAGTCCTCCCCTGCACAATCGCCGAAAGAGCGATAACAGCATCCTGCCATCACTCAAGGTTATTTCGCTGGCTGTGCTTGTCACTGTCATCACCTTCACCCTGTTGATGCTGATTTTTAAATAAGCCTCCCACCTTATAATTGTGAATTAAGCGCTAAAAACACGCTACTTTTAAGCATCACCGGGTATTTAACTCAGAGACGCAGAGGGCGCAGCGTGTTTAGTGTTTTTCTCTGCGTCTCTGCGATCTCTGTGTTTATAACACCTCACTTGTCAGTGCCACGAGTAATCCTTCTGACAGGACTTAGGTTTAACCTAAATTAATCAGTCATTCGTCTCACGCAGAGCCATCCGCGCTTTACAATTTTTGGTACACTTGCGTTATCGGCCAACAATAAAAGCCAACATGAGTCACACGCGGTAGAGGAACCCGACGATGGAACTATTATCAAAACTATTAAAAATCATGGTGGCAAAAGATGCCTCGGATCTGTTTTTATGCACCGCCTCCCCTCCCGCATTCCGCATCAACGGCACACTGCAAACCTATGCCATAGACCCCCTGAGCACAGGCACCACAGAAAAAATGGCCCAACTGGTGATGCGCCCGGAACACACAGCCACATTCAAGGAAGATCTCGAAATCAGCCTGGGTTACACCGTGCCCGGTATTGGCCGTTTTCGTTTCAATGTGTTTCACCAACGCGGTGAAGTCAGCCTGGTCATTCGTCTGGTACCACTGCAAGTGCCAGGATTTGAGACCCTGGGCATTCCCGAATTGCTCAAAGACATCACCATGCTCAAACGTGGACTGATACTGGTCGTGGGCCCCTCCGGGGCTGGCAAATCCACCACACTGGCGGCGATGATAGATCATCGCAACATCAACACCACCAGCCACATCATTACCGTGGAAGACCCCATCGAATACATGCTGACGGCCAAGCAATCCGTAATTAATCAACGCGAAATCGGCGTTGACACCCACTCCTACCACAGAGCACTGATCAACGCCCTGCGCCAGTCACCGGACATGCTGATGATCGGTGAAATTCGTGAGCATGAAATCATGGAAGACGTATTGGAATTTTCTGATACCGGGCACCTCTGTCTTGCCACCCTGCACGCCAACAATGCCAGTCAGGTATTCGAGCGTATTGTGCATATGTTCCCGCAGGAAAAACGCGAATTGCTGCGCTACTCACTGTCGCAAAACATCAAGGCCGTCGTATCACAAGTCCTGGTACCCACCCGGGACGGTGGCCGCACCGTCGCTGTAGAACTGCTCATCGCCACATCCCGGGTACGTGACCTCATCCGCCGGGGTGACTTTACCGAACTGGCCGAGGTTATGGAAAAAGACACCAACTCCGGCATGTGTACCATGGATCAATCGTTGTACCTGCTGTATGCCGACGGTAGAATCAGTGAAGAAACCGCCCTGACTTACGCCGAGTCTCGCAGTAACATGCGCCTGCAAATGCGCTTGTCGGGGGTATCGCCCCACTCGTCGGTTGATGCAGATATCAATTCCTAGGAGACCGCCCGAGAATACACGGCCTGTGCCTCAAAATGGCTTTCTCTCGCGACGACTCACATTTTCGGACAAGCTCCCGATTAAACTATTCACCCGCCACTGGCGCACGACAAACAAAGGAAAAACATGACCACAACACAAATCCCCCTTGTTATTGAGCCCGAGCAATTACAAGCACAGCTCAACACACCGGATCTGCTGATCGTCGATCTCTGCAAACCCTCAACCTATGCCAGAGCCCACGTACCCGGCGCAATTCACCTGGGTTACGCAGACATCATTGCCATAAAAAAGCCAGCAATGGGTCTGTTACCTGATGCCGCCACCCTGAGTCAGACGCTCTCCAATATCGGCCTCACTCCCGAAACCCATGTCGTCGCCTACGACGATGAAGGCGGTGGTCGTGCTGCCCGCCTGCTATGGACACTGGATGCCATCGGGCATAAAAAATTCTCACTGCTCAACGGCGGCATCGGTGCCTGGTTCAATGAAGGCCATCCTACGGAAAACACACCGGTACCAGCCATACCCAGTAAATACCAGGCAACTATCGCAGACACTGTTGTTGCCGATCAGCAATTTATTCATGAACACCTTGATGATGACAACGTTATGCTGCTGGATTCCCGCTCCCCGGAAGAATATCGCGGTGAAAAAAAGTTCGCCGAACACGCTGGGCATATCCCCGGAGCCGTAAACTTGAACTGGCTTGAAATAATGGATCAATCACGCAACATGCGACTCAAACCAGAAGCTGAATTACGTGCAATGATGAAAGAACGAGGTTTAACGGAAGACAAAACCATCGTAACTTACTGCCACACTCACCATCGTTCCGCACTCACGTATTTTGCATTAAAGGTGTTAGGTTACCGCAAAATAAAAGGGTATCCAGGCTCCTGGTCGGACTGGGGGAACAGTGAAAATATGCCAACAGAAACCGGATAACCGCACATACCTCCGATACCTCGTACAATCATGGCCAAGCATGCTGTAGTAGCACTGACAAGTGGCGAGTTATAAATGCAGAGGCGCAGAGGATACAAGGTTTTTAGTATTTTTCTTTGCGTCTTTGCGTTAAATACCCGGATTTTTTTAAAACAGTATATTTTTAGCGATTATTTCAGGAAAAACAGGACATTCATTAGGGGGTGTTAACCATCATTTTGACAGTCCTGTCGGCGCTCATTTGGAATGATCAAACGTCTCTCCTCTCGCCTTGTCTGATGATTTTTCAGGCACAACAGGATTGTCAAAATGATGGTTAACACCTCCTAATACATCCGATGCCGGAATAACCAGCCAGCCAGTATCAATGTCACTACGCCAATGAGTGCCATAGGCCAAAATTGATGAAACAGTAATACAAAACCGTCACCCTCCAAAGTAACGCCACGTACAATGACCAGAAAATAACGCAATGGATCAAGATAAGTGAGCCACTGCACCATTTCAGGCATATTGGCAATGGGAGTGGTAAAACCAGACAAAATTACCGCTGGAACAATAAACAGGAAAGCACCAAGAATAGCCTGCTGTTGGGTGACACAAATGGATGAAATCATCAGCCCGACACCCACTGTCGCAATCAGAAATAACAGGATACCCAGATACAAGGCCGGAATACTGCCGCGCAGAGGAATATCAAAAAACCATACCATCAAGACAATGATTAACGTTGCTTCCAACAAACCGATAACAATACCGGGAATGGCTTTACCAATGAGAATTTCCACGGGTCGCAAGGGTGTTACCAGCAGCTGATCAAAGGTGCCTTGCTCGCGTTCGCGTGCCACGGACAATGCAGTAACCAGCAAAGTCACTACCAGCATCAGCGAACCGACAATACCGGGCACGATAAACCATTGGGATTGCAAGTTTTTGTTATACCAGGTACGTATTTCCAGCTTGACCGGTGGGCCTGTCTGTCCATGTTCATACTGCCATTCACGATTAAAATCCAGCACCACACTACGCAAATAATTCAAGGCAATCATGGCCGTATTAGAATTCCGTCCATCAATAATCAGTTGCAATGGCGCCGGATCACCACGCTGCAAATCGGCACTGAAACGCTGCCCAGGGCGAATGACTAATAATACCTTTCGCTCATCAATAAGTGGCGCGACTTCATCATCACTGTTGATTTGATAAAGAATGGAAAAATGTGGCGAGCCGTCAATACGCGCTAATAATTCACGGGATGCGCCACCGTTATCTTCATTGAAAATAGCCACGGGCACATCGTTGAGGTCGTAGGTGGCAGCGAAACCAAAAATAAACAGCTGCAAAATGGGTGGTACGATGATGATAATACGGCTGCGTTTATCACGCATCAGGGCAAGAAATTCCTTGCGAGCTAAAGAGAGAATGTGAAAAAATTTCATGCTGTTTTTACCAAATGATTTTTTTCGATGGGTGCCCCACTGGCGTAAAAACAAATCAATCCAATCGCTTATACGATTTTCGTATCACCAGCGCAGTAAGAATCAACAACATAAGTAACATGGCTCCGGCATTGGCCAATACCACTGGCCACACCGGGCCGGCAAGAAACAGGGTTTGCAAAATAGCCACAAAATAACGTGCTGGCACCAGATACGTAATAGTCTGCACCCATTCAGGCATGGAATGTATATCGAATAAAAAACCCGACAGCAGAAAGCTGGGCAGAAAACTCACCACCAAGGCTACCTGTCCGGCCAAAAACTGATTACGAGTGACAATGGAAATAAGTAAACCAATGGCCAATGACACCAGCATGAATAATGCTGAACACAGCATTAACAGCCAAAATGGACTGCGCAGCGGTACGTCAAACAGAAATAAAGCCATGGCTACACTGAGTAGCATGCCCCCCATACCTAACATAAAATAGGGGATCAACTTACCGGTCAACATCTCGCCCATACGCAATGGCGTCACCATCAATGCTTCCATGGTGCCACGTTCCCATTCCCGCGCCACCACCATGGCAGTGAGCAGTGAACCGATCATGGTCATAATAATGGCGATCAACCCCGGCACCAAAAACAGACGACTGGAGAGTGCCGGATTAAACCAGACACGTTGTTCCAGTGTTACGGGCAGGCCCAGAGTCTGCCCACGAGAGGCTGCGTAATGTTGCAACCAGGCCTGCCAGGTACCCTGGATATAACCTTTTGTGATGTTGGCCTGATTGGAGTCCACACCATTGACGAATACACCAATGGGCGCTTCACCACCACTCAGCAAGCGACTGGAAAAGTTATTGCGCAGCCAGAGAATACCTTCAATATGCCGTTCGTTCAGTGCCTGTTGCGCTTCTTGTATGGCAGAAAAACGTTGTGGGCGAAAAAATTCAGAACGGTCAAATGCCCCGGCCAGCGACTGGGCGGCGGTATCGGGCTGTTCAATAACAATGCCCAGCGGAATATTTTTGGCGTCCAGCGAGACGCCATAACCAAATAAAAGCAGTAGCGCCACTGGCATAATAAAAGCGATAGAAATGCTCGACGGATCGCGCAAAATTTGCAGACTCTCTTTTCGGATCATTCCCCACAAACGGCGCAGACGGGCACTCATGCCTTTATCCCCTTGTCTTCCCCGGATTGTTCACACTGTTCGATAAGCTGGATAAAAGCATCTTCCATGGTTGGGTCTGCATTATCAGCAGTACGTGCGCGCATCTTCATTTCATCGGGTGTACCTTCGGCCAACACAGCACCCTCGGCCATAATCAGCAAGCGATCACAATAGTTGGCTTCTTCCATAAAATGAGTCGTCACCAGTACGGTGACTCCCGCTTCGGCAAGGGCATTGGTGCGCGCCCAAAATTCACGCCGTGCCAGTGGATCAACACCGGAAGTGGGCTCGTCGAGAAACAAAATTTCCGGTTCATGCATGAGCGCCGCAGCAAAAGACAGACGCTGTTTAAACCCTGATGGTAAATCACGGGCATTGGCTTCACGATAGTCAGCCAGATCAAAAGTGTCGATAGCCCACTTTACCTGCTCATCCCGATGACGATGACGTAAACCATAGGCGCTGGCAAAAAAATGCAGATTTTGCATTACGGAAAGATCACCATACAACGAAAATTTCTGTGCCATATAACCAATGTGGCGACGGGCTTCGGCACGCGCAACATGCAAATCCAATCCTGCGACTGACAGTTCTCCAGCACTGGCAGGCAACAGACCACACAGCATACGAAAAGTGGTGGTTTTACCTGCACCATTGGCACCCAGCAGACCAAAAATTTCGCCACGACGCACATCAAAACTCACATTATTAACGGCGATGAATTCTCCAAACCGACGTACCAGTTTATGCACCCGGATCACCACTTCTTTTTCATCATGAGAATCCATACGCAGATTCAACCCATCCATGGCTGTCACACTATCATGACGATTTTTAAGACGGGCAACAAAGGCGTCTTCGAAACGCGGGGCAACCGGCTTAATACGTACATCGTCAAAACCCGGCAACCATTCTTTTACCGTCGGCTGACCTGCCTGCTTCATTATCAGGCGTACCGTTTTGCCTTCCACCATGGCATCAAGTACATTTGATACCTGACTGAGACGGGCTTGTAACCGGCGATGAGAAATACCGGCAGCACTCACTTGAAATATACGTCCCTGAACGCTGGCACTGAATTCACTTGGTGGCCCCTGCCCGGACAATCGGCCCTGATGCAACAACAACACCTCGTTACAACGCTCAGCTTCATCAAGGTAAGCGGTGCTGAGCAGCACACTCATCCCCTGTTCTTGTACTTGTCGATAAACAATGGCCCACAGTTCACGCCTCGATACCGGATCTACCCCCACCGTTGGTTCGTCCAGCAACAGCAAACGTGGCGCACGCAGCAAGGCACAGGCCAGTCCCAGTTTTTGTTTCATACCTCCGGAAAGCTGGCCCGCCAGCCGTGTGGTAAAAGCGGCAAGACCGGTCATATGCATCAGTTCGCTATAGCGGGTACTCCGTTTTTCTTGCGGAAGACCTTGTAATTCGGCATAAAGGTCGAGGTTTTCCTGCACACTGAGATCTTCGTAAAGGCCAAAGCGCTGCGGCATGTAACCCACAGCTGATTGTACGGCCTGCGGCTCGGCTATGACATCCAAATCCAGTACACGAATCTCTCCCGACTCAGGACGTAACAAGCCACAGGCCAGACGCATGAGCGTGGTTTTTCCTGCACCATCAGGGCCGATGAGGCCGGTTACCTGACCGGGGGCGATGTTAAAATTGAGATTATCGAGCGCACACAGTGTGCGCTCTCCTTGGGAGAAAACCTGGCGTACATTACGAAAACTGAGAACCGGGTTATCCATTATAGATGGCTACTTACGGTACAAGGTTAGTGGGAAAAAAATCTTCAATGAGCGCCACACGGTCGGGACTGGTTTTCAGCAACATTCTGATCCAGCACTATATCCACACTCACGGGCATACCCAGACGCAATTCATTATCCGGGTTACAGGTAATAATACGTACAGAATAAACCAGCCGGGTACGCAATTCCGACGTTTGCACCGTCTTCGGGGTGAACTCGGCAGTAGGTGAAATATATCCCACCCAGCCTTGATAGCGTTTATCGGGATAACTGTCTGTAGTAATCCAGGCGGTGATACCCGGACGCACTCGACCCAGCATGGGCTCCGGCAAATAGGCGCGCACCCAGACAGGATCAAGAAAGGCCAGGGTCAGCACTGGTGATTGTGGAAAGGCCATGTCACCTGGTTCCAGGATACGATTACGAATAATACCATCCGCAGGCGCATGGAGACTGGCATCAGCCAACCGTTGCCGTGCCTGTTTTAGCGATGCCGCACGTTCAGCCAGCAAGGCACGGGCCGCAGCAATATCCTCTTTACGGGCACCTGCTTTGATCAAAGCCAAAGTCGCTCGCACCGCTTTCACCTGAGCGGCAGCAGCATCGGCCTGGGAACGTGCCTGCTCTTCATCCTGTGGCGAAACGAGCTTCTTTTCCAATAAATAAGCCACACGGCGATGACTGTCATATGCGGCTTTGGCCTGCGCTTCAGCCGCTTGCAATTCTGCTTCAGCTTTGTGGACTTCCTCTGATCGACTGCCCGTTTCCAGTTTGATTAACACCTGTCGCTGCACTTCCATTGCTGCTTCGGCTTCGGCCAATTGCGCTTCCAGTAACTCTGTGTGCAAACGGGCCAATAACTGCCCTTTGCTGACACGGTCGCCTTCTTGCACCAGAATGTCCGCAATATGTTCACTGCCGTTGAAGGCCAGTTGGGCTTCGCGGATATCAATATTGCCGTACAGACTCAGTTGATTGCTGTCATTGTCATTCCGGGATTGCTGTAGCCAAAAATAACCGCCTGTTCCGGCGAAGATGACAACAACCAAAAAAATAAAAAAATGTCTTTTCATGTGCTGTTTCCCTGAATGAGTAACGAGCCGATATTTATATCGTGGCAAAATGTCGATCAAACTTCATAAATTCACATGCCTCTGCACTTGACTCAGTCGATTCACTTTTTGTCAGCATTTAGCGACTGTAACGGGCATTTTTCCGTCCAACTCATGGTCTGGCTGAGTTAAATACATAGGCATGTAAATTTATTACCTCATGTAATGCTTAAAATCACTGCAAGTGATCATACTTGTAGAGTGAATGACAGCGCTGAGTCAAATCCATTGCCGACAATAGAAAGTTTATTGGTGTCGAAACTTTTTTTGCAGCAGACACATTGCGTACTCTGCCTGAAAAGGGTTGTCGCAGACGACGATACAGCTATTCTGCCCGGCCATGCTTCTGCTCCTTCACAGACATGAAAACGATCAGAGACGAACAATGTCCCGATGCCTGATTGTCACCCGGAAAACCGAAGGGGTCTGCTACCAGAGTTACACAGGCGTTTTGTGAGGAAAGTCTTCCACCCGCCTCACCAGTTTCCTGCAAAGCCTCAGTCTCCAGATGACCACGCCCAGCGGGCTGGAAATCACCGAACAGTCCCTGTCTCACGTCCGTGAAATGATCAAGCGTGAGCAGCAGACAGTCAGTCAAACACCAGCCTCTTCCTTCTGACAGTCGGCGCAGATGCCGTAGATGTACAGGCAGTGGTCAGTCATGGCAAAACCCGCCTTGTCAGCGATATCATGCTGGCGTTGTTCGATAACCTCATCCACAAACTCTTCCACCTTGCCGCATTTCACACATAAAATATGGTCATGGTGCTCACCCTGGTTAAGCTCGTACACCGAGTGGCCACCTTCAAAATTATGTTTTGCCACCAGGCCTGCTGCTTCAAACTGAGTCAATACCCGATATACCGTCGCCAGTCCTACGTCCTCCTCAGACTCCAGCAGGCTGCGGTAAATATCCTCCGCGCTCATGTGGCGTGTGCCACGGGATTCCATTACCTCCAGTATCTTGCGACGCGGAAGTGTGGACTTGAGCCCTGCGGCCCGTAATTCATTACTCGAAATGGTCATGGTTTCTCTGCCTGCCAAACGTGCGGATCGCTGTAATCCCGCCACGTTATCGGTTAAGATGCTGCGCAACTTCATCGCGTTAACGCTGTTTAAATTCTGAGTCTCAAAGCATTATGACTGATTTTTTCGCCAAACCTGTTTTAACAAAAACCGGACGCTGCCTGTCACTCGTATTTTTCCTGTTACTATCATCGGCCTGTTCGGTACACAAGATCGATATTCAGCAGGGCAATGTTATCACCCAGGAAATGTTTGAAAAACTTAAAATTGGTATGGATAAAACGCGCGTCGAAATGACCTTGGGTGCCCCGTTAATCGTCGATCCCTTCCGTCGTGATCGCTGGGATTATGTATATATTTATGAGGCAGGCAATACGGACGAACACCAGTCCGCACATCTGACCGTGTATTTTGAAAATAACCAGCTCACCAAAATTGATGTGCAGTCGGTATTACCTAAAGAACATGAGGTGAAAAAGCCGGGCTCACCTCTACGCCGCAACTCATCTACCCAGGGATCCGCAGGAGGCCATGCTCACTGATCAATCAGTGGTACTGCCGCCCTTGCGCATTTTTTTGCCCTCTGCTGCCCGTTGTTTACGCACCGCTTTGGGATCAGCAATCAGTTTGCGATAAATTTCCACACGATCCCTTTCCCGTAAAACCTGATTCAGCTTGCCCAGCTTGCCAAAAACCCCCACCTTATTAACAGTGAGGTCAATATCGGGAAACGATTCCAATACACCCGACAAACGAATTGCCTGCTCCAATGTCGTCCCCTCATCGACGGTCAGAGGAATAATCACCTGCGTATCCGGTTCCGCATAAGCAACTTCAATCGTCATTTTTTTCGGGACGCTTTTCACTTCACACGCTGCTTCGTCCTGCGTTGCACTTTGATCCGGACGACTTGCCGTATCAGCTTCCATACACCACCTCCGCACGTTGACAAAAAGAATCCAGCAAAGCATTGGCAATCTGACTAAACACCGGCCCCAATGCCATACCAATCAGTTTACTGGAAAATTCATATTCCATGTCGAACGATATCTTACAGGCATCCTCTGATAACACATCAAAACGCCAAAAGCCATGCAGGTGTTTGAAAGGGCCGTCAATCAAATTAATCTCAATCATCTTGTCAGGTTGTAAACGGTTTAGCGTGGTGAATGCCTTGTTCAGGCCGCCATAAGCAATCACCACCGTCGCACGCACCTCATCTTCGCTACGTGATAATTCTTCGGAACCGCCGCACCAGGGGAGAAAATCCGCATAGGCGGACACGTTATCCACCAGTGCAAACATATCAGCCGCACTGTGCTGCACCAAAGCACTTTTTGCAATTGTCGGCATGTTTACACCACCCCAATGGCATTAAGGAAAACGATGATCACCGCCACTGGCGTGACAAAACGCACCAGAAACCGCCAGCTGGTATGCGCCACGCCATTTACGGGCAGTCTCAGCTCATCAGCGGTGGACGACGACTTCATCACCCAGCCCGCAAACAGTGCAATAAACAACCCGCCCAACGGCAACATAATGTTAGACGTGAGAAAATCCAGTAAATCAAAAAAGTTTTTGCCCCATAACGTATAGTCAGACCATGCGTTAAACGACAACACCGTGCCCAATCCCACCAGCCACGTCGCAAAACCACACCAGGCACTGGCCTTGACCCGTGTCCAGCCCTTGTTTTCCACCAGCCAGGCCACCGCCGGTTCAATGAGAGAAATGGCCGAAGACCAGGCCGCCAGCACCAGTAAAACAAAAAATACTGCGCCGAAAAAGCTGCCACCGGGCATACTCCCGAAAGCAATGGGCAGGGTCTGGAAAATCAGCCCCGGACCCGCGCCCGGTTCCAGCGCATTGGCAAACACAATAGGGAAAATGGCCATACCGGCCAACAGTGCAACGGTGGTATCTGCCAGCGCCACAATCATCGTTGTTTTGGCAATGGAAGCATTTTTGGGCATGTATGAGCCATAAATCATGATTGCGCCCATGCCCAGGCTCAAGGTGAAAAAGGCGTGCCCCATGGCAATCAGCACCCCCTCTCCAGTAATTTTACTGAAGTCCGGCGTAAACAAAAAACGCAGACCCCGGACAAATTCACCACTGCTGATGGCATAACCCACCATGATCAGCAACAGCACAAACAGGGCTGGCATCAAAAACCGGATCGCCACCTCAAGGCCTTTTTTCACGCCCCGCGCCACCACCAGCATGGTCATCAGCATAAACAGGCTGTGCCAGAAAATCAGCTGTCCCGGACTGGCCACCAGCGCCGTAAATATATTTTGAATTTCAGCTGCCGGTGCATCCGTAAACGCCCCCGACCCTGCATTCAACACATAAGCCAGTCCCCAACCGGCAATCACACTGTAATAAGAGAGAATCAAAAAACCCGCCACCACCCCGCTCCACCCCAGCAATGCCCAGGCTTTTGAACGGCCTTCCTCTCTGGCCAGGGTTTTCATGGTGTTAATCGGACTTTGCCGACCACGCCGCCCCAGCAACACCTCAGCCATCATGATCGGGATACCAATAGCGGCAATGCATAGCAGATACACCAGCACAAACGCGCCACCGCCATTCTCACCCGTGATATACGGAAATTTCCAGATATTGCCCAGGCCCACCGCCGAGCCCGTGGCCGCCAGAATAAAAATCCAGCGATTAGACCATTGACCGTGAATGGATTCACGTTTTGTTGACATACCGACCTGCCCTCCCAGCAGTTTTTTTATGAGCGCATTGTCGGTGAATTAACGCATTCGCTCAACTATTCACAACGATGCCCGCGAAACCCTATCCTTCCGGTATAATCCCCGCCCATGTCAAAAAAGAAAAAACCCAGCAACAGCAATACCATTGCGCTGAACAAACAGGCTCGCCACAATTTTTTCATCGAGGATCGTTTCGAGGCAGGCATCGTCCTGCAAGGCTGGGAAGTCAAAGCCCTGCGCGCCGGGCGCATCCAGATTGTCGATGCTCACGTATTTCTCAAAAACAACGAAGCGTACATCAGCAACCTGCTGATCACCCCGTTGCTTACCGCCTCCACCCACATACACCCCGAGCCCACACGGGTACGCAAACTACTGCTGCACCGCTCGGAAATCAACAAACTCATCGGTGCCGTCGAACGCAAAGGCTACACCATGGTGCCTACGGCGTTGTACTGGAAACATGGCCGGGTCAAAGCCGAAATCGGCCTCGCCAAAGGCAAACAGCAACACGACAAACGCGCCGCCGAAAAAGACCGCGACTGGAAACGGGACAAACAGCGCATCATGAAAGGCCGGTGAACTCCATAGCCGTACTCGCTTCTCTGGTGGAACCGCTGCGCTTGTTCCACCCTACAGTTTTACTTTGTACTGAATCCCCCCTGTTCACGATACGATTGTTCCCAAACTCCCGAAACTTTGCGCTACAATAGGGGTCTCAGAATGAGAACCAATGGGGCTGACCTGGTTTCGACGTGGGTCACAAAACCTGAGGTGCATGCCGAGGTGCAATTACCTCGTAAATCCAACTGCAAACTTTATAGTTGCCAACGACGACAACTACGCACTAGCAGCTTAAACCCCTGTCTTAGTGCCCTCGGCCTTACATGTGCTTGTGCATGGAGATCACCGGGGTCGACTCTCACAAGATCGCGTTGAGGTATGTTCAGGGCCAATTCGCTAAAACCTAACTGAGCTCGTCGTACGTCTTCCCTGCCAGTCGGGTAGCGTGCGGTTAAACTTAAAGACTTGGCTAAGCATGTAGATCCGAAGGCGGAGGATTTGCGGACGCGGGTTCGACTCCCGCCAGCTCCACCATTTCAACATTCAAAGCTGTCCTAGGACGGCTTTTTTTGTGTCTTAAAACAAGCACTTATCCCAATATTCCAGCCTATAGCGTACTAGCACTTCCTATAAAAACCAGCTTTTTTAGTAGTACTCATTGTAGTACCGTGCCAGCACTGCTAAAAACGGTACTACTAAAATGGCCAGAATCACCAAACCACTCACCAACACTGAAGTTAAACAGGCGAAAGCCAAGGGCAAGATTTACACCCTCTCGGATGGTGGCGGACTTCAGTTACGAATCAAACCCAATGGCTCAAAATTGTGGTTATTCGATTACCACCGGCCATACACCAAAAAACGCACCTGTCTGAGTTTTGGCGCATTCCCGGAGTTATCACTGGCAGAGGCGCGGAGTAAACGAAAATCGGCGAGAGAATTGCTGGCCAAAAATATTGACCCAAAAAAACACCGTGATGAAGAGACCCGTTTAAGCGAAACAGCGCTCAGCAATACGCTTAAGCATATCGCCACAAAATGGCTGGACGTTAAAAAGGCCAAAATATCAGCCGACCATGCAACAGACACATGGCGCTCACTGGAGCTGCATATCTTCCCCAGCCTTGGCAAAGTACCCATTCATAAAATTACAGCCGTATTAATTTAGGTTTAAGAGAGGATTCTCACTATCGTTTATTCTCTTTTAGCTGCTTAACATCAATGTCGAACTGAATGGCCTTGGCTTCAAAAAACTGGGCAAGATATTGATTAGGGGTTTTTCTGAAAAAATGCCGATTTGAATATTGTGCTGCCATGGGTTTATTTTTCCAGCATCATTAGACGATTGGGATTGTAACATTCACAGTGACTTGGCCATTCATTAGCATGGGCAAGCCAGCCTATTAGTACAACAAGTTTTTGCTTTTGTTCCATCTTCTTAATAACTCCGGCACCTTTTATTCGCCTTACCATCAACATCTCTTTGCACACTTTTAGACTCTTCAAGCACGGTTTTTAACTGGTCAACATTACTTTTCATTTCCAAGTGGTAAAGGCGCTAAGTCAAGTTCCTTAAGAAACGCATTGTGTTTATTGGTTGCATTAACAATATCGTTTTCATAACCAACCAACTCACCATGAACTGCCGATAGATCAATGACGGGTTCTGGCTTGGCGGTGCTGACGTAACGCGAGATATTCAAGTTGTAATCGTTCTTTTCAATCTCTTCCATTGATACGCGACGGGCGTAGCGCTTATCTTCCTTGCGGTACTGGTAAGTATCGATAATTTTTTCGATATGCCCTATTTCTCCATTAGGCATTTCATCAGTGTGCAATAGACGATTCTGGCGTTTGCCTTTTTCAAAGTGTTCGCTGGCATTGATAAACAGTACATCGTCCGGCTTTTTACAGCGTTTCAACACCAGAATACAAACCGGGATACCGGTGGAGAAAAACAGGTTAGCTGGCAGGCCGATGACCGTATCAATATGCCCATCCTTGAGTAACTTGGTACGAATACGCGCCTCTGCGCCGCCTCGGAACAAAACACCGTGGGGCAGAATAATCGCCATCACGCCGTCATCACTGAGAAAGTGAAAGCCGTGTAACAAAAAGGCAAAATCAGCGGCGGATTTGGGTGCGAGGCCGTAGCTTTTAAAACGGAAGTCTTCGCCCAGTGCGTCAGTTGGATCCCAGCGATAACTGAAAGGCGGATTGGCGACCACGGCATCACATTGCAGTTTTTTGGCGGGGTTCATTTCATTCAATAAATCCCAATCATTCAGTAGTGAATCACCGTGATGAATGTCAAACTCGGCATCTTTTACACCGTGCAACAGCATGTTCATGCGCGCTAGGTTGTAGGTGGTGATATTTTTTTCCTGGCCGTAAATTTTGCCGATACCGTGCGACCCCATTTTTTTGCGCACATTAAGCAATAGCGAACCCGAACCACAGGCGAAATCCAGCACGCGCTTGAGCTTTTTCTTTTTGCCGGTGGCGGGCTCCTGTCCGTCCAACGTGACAATGGCGGAAAGGATGCTGGAAATCTGTTGCGGGGTATAAAACTCACCCGCCTTTTTACCGGAACCGGCGGCAAACTGACCGATCAGGTATTCATAGGCATCACCCAGCGCATCGCTGTCACTACTGAACTCGGCAATGCCTTCGGCGATTTTCTGGATAATGGTACACAGCTTTTCATTGCGTGCTTTGGGTGTTTTGCCCAGCTTTTCCGAGT
>JAKISS010000044.1 GCA_021648485.1 Gammaproteobacteria bacterium | reverse complement strand
TCATAATAATAGCCGTTGCGCTCCCGGTCATATTCGATGGGCGCACCCAGTTTGTCACGCAGAATATGGCGGGCACGCCGTACCGTGGACTCGGAACACTCCATTTTTTGCTGGAGCGTATCGCAAGACAGTGGGTACCGGTGACTGATTAACAGCTGGTGTAACTGGAAGATTCGGTCAAATTTGTCCATGTTTTATTTGTTGTTATTGCTGGCACGATATTGCATAACCAGGGCACACATAACAAGTGTTATTTTGCGTAAAAAAAACCATTGACACCATAGCGCTTTTATCCAACAAGATTTAGTTTCACCCCGTTGCCAATGTTACTAAGCCAAGCATGAAACCGCTTTATTTGTAGGGTGCGCTGTGAGTAGCAACATATCTATCATTCCGGAAAAGCTGAAATCCAGTGCGCCGGATGACACTGAGGCGTTAGCGACACAGCAGTGAACAGGGTGACAAGTTGCAGTGAGGTGCTTTTCAGCCGAGAATCCACTTCGCCTTAACAATGACAGCAGGTGAACATAATTCATGGCTTTACTCTGGAAAAAACAAACCCGCGATACGTGTTATGAGGTACGCACTGCCGGGCGTTCCCGGCGGCTGTACACAAACGGTGTATTTCATAGCCAGTATCACCCGGACCGGGCGCACAGTGGTGGCGTGTGGGATTTGCTGGTGATTCCGGCTTTTTTTCGGCCTCCGGGGCGTATTAAACGTGTTTTGCTGTTGGGTGTGGGGGGCGGTTCCGCCATTCATTTATTACGGCAGTTTGTGGGGCCGGTGGACATTGTGGGTGTTGAGCTGAGCAAAACGCATTTGCAAATCGCGCGGAAGTTTTTTGGTATTCAAAAACACATGGCGACGTTGCATCATGCCGATGCAGTAACGTGGTTACGGGATTACGACGGCCCGCCTTTTGATTTTATCATTGATGATTTGTTTGGTAGTGACAATGATGTCGAGCGTGCGGTGCCTGCGGATAAGGCGTGGTGTAAAATCCTGTTACGCAATCTCAATAAAAATGGCACGCTGGTGATGAATTTTATTGGTGGCAAGGCATTGAGAAAAAGCGCCTGTATTGCGGAACCGGATATCGCACGGCATTTTAAATCGGCTTTTCAATTGAGCCTGCCTGCTTATGAAAACATGATTGGTGTGTTTCTGGGCTCTCCCGGTAGCGGTAAAGTGTTACGCAGGAATATGCGTGATATACCCGAATTCAGTCAAAAAAAGCTTGATTTCAGATTACGTACGCTGACGAAATAATCTGTCTGGTGTGGATCAATCCGTTAACCCGGTGGATGGTGATAAGGCACGAACCCCGGTATGTTTATCATCTGGGATATGCATTTTTTTGGTTCTGAAAGCCGGGATAAATGTGCGCGTGATACTCTGAATGTGACTTTGGAGGCGGTTTATTGCCTTGGCAGGTTGGGGTCATAAAAAACATTCACCCTAACCTGTGCGCTATTCAACACAGAGTAAGCCCATAGCGTTTGGTGGAACCGCTGCGCTTGTTCCACCCTGCGGTTTTACCCGGTGTTGAAGAGAGTGAAACAAAAATTCGATGAATACCTCAACTCTGCCCTCTATCCGGGTAGGGTGGAACAAGCGCAGCGGTTCCACCATAGACCTTGCATACATCCTGCAAATGCTTTACCGGCGTGACGTTTTTTGCGGTAAAAAACGTTGGGAGGTGTTATCAATGACAATTTTGACCTGCTGCCCGTTTTTATTTACCCTCCTGCTTCGGGTTGCTACCTGAAAATACGAGAGTTTTAAACCTCTTGCTTAAAAACTTAAAAAAAGACAAATACACGATGACCATTGATGAGTTAGTGACACAAATTAAAACCCGGCCGGAGACAGTGGCGTTCCAGGATGTGATCGATTGTATTGATGAGCATTTTGAGTATACACCGACGCATTTTGTGAATGGCCGTGGCCATGATCAGGTGATTAACCTGCCGGGCAGCAACGAGGGCTCCTGCAAGATTTTTGCTTTTGCCACAACGGAGGGGCTGACAGAAGAAGAAACCTTGAGCTGCTTTGGAAAATACTACCGGGAGGATGTGCTGCAAAACCCTGAGGGGAATGATCACGAGAATATCCGTACATTCATGCGGCAGGGTTGGAGTGGCATCCAGTTTGAGCAATCGGCTTTATTGCAGAAGTAAAAAATCACCCCGCAGCAAGCTATCTCGCTGACGCTATGCGAAAGCAAAGTATTAACAATGTGAACCAATTGTGCTGCGTAAAACGCGCTCTGCCCGCTCAAACAACAAGGTTCAGGAGCGCAGATCGAAGTCGGTGTAGTCCAGGTCATCCTGTGCGAACTCATCGTAAATCTCTCCCCAGTCCCCGAGGGCGGGAAGGTGTTCCACTCTCATTTGCGACCAGACATCGAACTCCACCTCATCCAGTTCACCATCCATGTAGTGGATTTCAATGATGCCTGCGTCTTCATTCACCGCAATCACTTCAAACTTCAGTTCGTCTGCGCCCTGATACCAGCTTCCCACTATCGGGGTGATTCCAATGGCCATGTGTACCTCCTGCTATTTCCTCAAAAAAACACCAGAATTATCGTTGCGATAGCACATTCTCACCCATAAGATAGCAACAAATTCCGGTTTGTCTTGTGGGAAAAACACGGATAACCGGAAATGGCAAAATTAACAAAAAAATCAGTTTTTCTCGAACAGGGCAATGGATTCTACATGGGCGGTATGCGGAAACATGTCCATAACACCAGCACTCACCAGTGTGTAGCCATGCTGGTTAACCAGCACACCGGCATCACGGGCCAGCGTGGCCGGGTCACAGGAAACATACACAATACGTTGCGGCAGGGGCTGCGGGAGTTTTTCCACCACCGCAGGGGCACCACTGCGTGGCGGGTCCAGTAACAGTTTGTTAAAACCCTCGCCGTACCAGGGCTCGGCGGCAAGGTCTCCATTGAGGTCGGCGGCGTAAAATGCCACATTGCTGATGCCGTTGTTTTGTGCATTTTCACGCGCCCTTTCCACTAGACTGGCTTCACCTTCCACACCCACCACAGCACCGGCTTTACGTGCCAGCGGCAGGGAAAAATTACCCAGCCCGCAGAACAAATCCAGTACGCGGTCTTCCTTTTGCAGATCCAACAGGGTCATGGTTTGTTCGATCATGGCACGGTTCAATTCAGCGTTGACCTGGGTGAAGTCTGTGGGCTGAAATTGAATTTCAATATCGTACGCAGGAAGTTCATAGTGAAGCTTGAAAGCACTGTCTGTTTCCGGCCACAGACGGCGCACGGTTTTTGGGCCTTTGGGTTGCACAAAGATTCCCAATTGATGGCTTTCGCCAAAGGCACGGAGTTGCTGCTCGTCTTCTTCGCTAAGCGGCTCCAGGTGACGAAATACCAGTGCGGTGTGGGTATCACCCACGGCCACTTCAATCTGCGGAATTTTGTCGCGCACCGACAGCTGGTTGACCAGCTCGCCAAATGCGGTCAAACGGGAGGCAATCACGTCATGCAACACATCACATTGTTTGGCGTCGGTGAGAAAGGCGCTGTGCTTTTCCCGGAAGCCGACACGCACGACCTGTTCACGACGCATGTATTTCACCCCCAGGCGGGCTTTGCGACGATAACGCCAGGGTGTGGCCGTCAGTGGTGGCAGCACTTCATCGGGGGTGACTTTGCCCAGATGTTGCAGGTTTTCCAGGAGGCGTTCCTGTTTTGCGGCTATCTGGTCGGCCGGACTCAGGTGTTGCAGACTGCAACCGCCACATACGCCGAAGTGCGGGCAGCGCGGTTCAATGCGTTGCGACGAGGCTTGCAGCACGTCAATGGCATCGCCTTCATCGAACTTGCCGCGTTTTGACGTGTAGCGAAACATGACTTCTTCACCGGGTAACGCGCGAGCGATGAATGTCACTTTACCGTCAATATGTGCAATGCCCCGCCCGTCGTGAGAGAGGCTTTCGATGGTGGCACGAACGGGTTCAGCGGGAAGTTTTTTACGGCGGTGTCGGGACATGTGAGGCTCTGAATCGTGTTGGATAAAATATTGCCTGTCGCTCCGATACAAACCGGAGCGACAGAAGGAGGTTATGGGGTTGGGCAGCGTGAAACCGTCAGGCTGGAAACACGTCCGTGGACAAGTAGCGGTCACCCCGGTCACAGATGATCACGACGATCACTGCGTTTTCCACTTGCTGTGACAGCTGTAAGGCGGCAGCGACCGCACCGCCGGAGGACACACCGGCAAAAATGCCTTCCTGTGCGGCCAGGGCACGGGTGGTATTTTCAGCGTCTTCCTGTGAGATATCCATAATACGGTCTACCCGGGTTTCGTCATAAATTGATGGCAGGTATTCCTTTGGCCAGCGCCGGATACCCGGAATGGATGCGCCTTCTGTGGGCTGCACACCAACAATTTCGATATCGGGTTTCACTTCCTTGAAATAGCGTGAGCAGCCCATAATAGTGCCTGTCGTCCCCATGGAACTGACAAAGTGGGTAATGCGCCCATCGGTATCGCGCATGATTTCCGGAGCCGTGCCTTCGTAGTGCGCCCGGGGATTATCCGGGTTGGCAAACTGGTCCAACACCCTGCCCTTGCCTTCATCCTGCATCTGCTGGGCAAGGTCGCGTGCGCCTTCCATACTCTGTTCTTTGCTCACCAGCACAATGTCTGCACCAAAGGCTTTCATCACACCACGACGTTCCACGCTCATGTGCTCCGGCATAATCAGCACCATACGATAGCCTTTGATGGCTGCTGCCATGGCCAGGGCAATGCCGGTGTTGCCGCTGGTGGCTTCGATCAGCGTATCACCGGGTTTGATGTCACCGCGTACTTCTGCATGCTGGATCATACTCAGCGCAGGCCGGTCTTTCACTGAGCCTGCCGGGTTATTGCCTTCCAGTTTAACCAGCAAGATGTTGCCGGAGTCTCCGGGCAGACGCTGCAATCGCACCAGTGGTGTGTTGCCGACAAAAGATTCAATCGTGGAAAAGCTCATAGACTAATGCTCTTGAGAGTAATAACTTGTGGGAACCTAATGTACCGATTTAACCCGTTTTATCAAGTGCCCACACACCCAAAAGCATATTTTTCAAGAAGCGGGTGAAGAACCCCGGTAACAGGCCTGATAGAATAAACCTGCAACTAATGAACAAGCAACTGTGTGTTGATACGCCTCGCCATGGGTATATAAATTGGCGATATGAAAAACAGACTCATATGGAATGTAAATGATCTCTCCAACGCTTAATTCTCGTATTTTATTGCTCGCAGTGCTTCCCGCTACCGTGGTTTCCGTTATTTTTTTTGGTTATTTTGTCAAACAACAGATTGATGACATAGAAGCCAATATGACTGACAAAGGAAACACTCTGGTCAGACATCTGGCATCCGCCAGCGAATATGGCCTGTTTTCAGGAAATATGACCATTCTTTCACCCTTGATTGAATCCGCATTGATAAAAAATGACGTTATTTCCATCAGCATTACCAATAGCCAGGGTACTCCGTTGCTACAAAAGTTCAGGGACAAAAACAACCCTCTGTCCACCAGTACATCACAAAATACACATAAGCGCATTTTCAGCCAGCCAATTATTCAACGCACCGTGGATCTCAATGATTTTGAAAGTAGTGACACCCGCATGCCGCCAATGATTGGCTGGGTAATCGTTGAAGCTTCCAATGAAACGGCACGGCAAAAAAAACAGGATGCCATTCGTCATACACTGTTCATCACTCTGTTGACACTTGTCACCAGTATTTTTCTCACCCTGTGGATCAGCCGCTATATCACCGTACCCATTTCATCTCTGAGCAATGCTGTTAGAGAAATTGAGAATGGCAACCTGGATGTATCCATAAAAACACACCCCACAAGTATTTTGTTAACGCTTGAGAAGGGAGTTGGCAACATGCTGAAATCCATCAAGTCGTCACATCAGGAAACTCAGGACACCATTGAGCTGGCAACAGAAAAACTGCGGGAGTCTTTGCAATCACTGGAGCAGAAAAATGCTGAACTCACCGTCAGCCAACGGCGGGCACTTTCGGCAAATCAGGAAAAGTCTGCATTTTTAACCAATATCAGTCACGAAATAGAAACCCCGCTAAACAAGGTGTTAAGCGCTGTTACATTATTAAAAAGCGCAGACCTGACACAGGAACAAACCAGCTATCTTTTCACCATCGAGCAATCCGCAAAAAATTTACTGGGCATTATCAATAGTGTTCTTGATTTTTCCAAAATTGAGGTGGGAAATATTTCTATTAACGATATTCATTTTAACCTGAAAGAATGCGTCGAAGATGTACTGGTGTTTGTTGCGCCTTCCGCTCACGAAAAGGGAATTGAAATCTCCTCATTATATTATGATGACATGCCGAGAGCGTTATTCGGTGCCATGAACTGCGTACGTCAGATTCTGATCAACCTCATGACTAATGCCATAACACTTTCCAGTGCGGGAACAATAATGGTGCGTACCATGCTGGAATCACAACAAAACAATATCGTGCAAATAAAAATCAGCATAACCAGCCAGCACGATGATACCGGATTAGAATTGAGTCTGGCCACACCCAAATCACTTACCGAGGCCATACACGGTAAAACAGGTGTTGAAAGCGATAAAGGTAAAGATTCCGGGTTCTGGTTTACATTTCAGTGTCAACGTAAAGACACCCCCAAACTGATCGGCAAAAGCGACAATTTGCCGTATACCAACAAATCAATCACATTATATGATGCCAACGAACTCACCCGGGTTTCACTGACTCATGCCTTCCAACACCTGGGTTTTGAGGTAACAGAAAGTCTGAACATAGAAAACTTGTGTACTCCACCAGAAACAGTCGGCATGCCGGACATTTGTGTACTCAGCATTAGCAGCCACGAAGCGACTGAAGCAGCAACTCAGGCGTTCCTGGAAAAACACCGGAATTATGCACATTCAAAAATACTGGTCATCGTCAGTGAATCCAATCCGTTAACATTAAAAAAATTGCGTGACTGGGGAGCGGATGCCTGTCTGAGCAAACCATTCCGCCAGGTCGATTTCGAGAAAAGGCTGATCACTATTTTTCGCAGCCCAAAGAATTTTTATGGACCGACCATGAGTAAGCGGCATCGATCCACAACATCGTCCCGGCTGGATGGGTTGAATATTCTCATTGCAGAAGACAATGCCATAAATGCCACACTAATCGAGACGATTCTGTGCCGCTCCGGGGCGATACCGCATATTGTCGATAATGGAAAAAAGGCGGTCTCTGCCTTTACTCATAACGAAGACAAATTTGATCTTATCCTTATGGACATTCATATGCCGGAAATGAACGGGGTGGATGCTGCACGAAAAATACGCGAAACCGAAACACACATCGCCATCATCGGTTTAACCGCTGCAAGCCAAAACAGGAATAGTACACTGTCCCAAAATCCGGATTTTGATGAAATCCTGGAAAAACCCATTGCTGTTAATACACTTTTAACGACAATTACCTATTGGGCGCATGCGCACGAATCATCCGAAGACAATAAACCGGCATATAATAAGTCCACGAGCAGCCTCGGTATCGACAAGAATTTATCCACAACCTTGAATGAAATGTTATTGCACGAACTGCCCGAAACCAAAGAAAAATTACAATCTGCTTACAACTCGGGAGACTCCCTCCGCCTTCGTGACGAGGTTCATCGTTTGCTGGGCGGTATGGCATACTGTGATTTCGCCGAATTACATCAGCTGACATTACATTATCAAGCCAGTCTTAATGACGGTAAAAAAAACATGGAAAAACATTTTCAGAAAATGATCGCAGAAATCGATCATCTGCTTATTATCACCAAAAATCCGTAGGGTGGGCATCATGTGTGCCCCGCCCTACACAACTTATTTTTCCGGCAAACAATAACTGCGCAGGTATTCCAGAAAGTCGCTTTTCAGCGTCGGGTGTTTTAGCGCATATTCTACGGTAGCCGTTAAATAACCCAGCTTGCTGCCACAATCATAACGCCTGCCTTTAAACTCGTAGGCCAGCACATCCTCTTCTGCAAGCAATCCTGCAATGGCATCAGTCAGTTGAATTTCCCCCCCCGCCCCCTTGCCAGTACCTTCCAGTATGTCAAAAATGCGTGGTGACAAAATATAACGCCCCACTACCGCCAGATTTGATGGCGCGACATCCGGTTTTGGTTTTTCAACAATTTCCTCAATCTTGCTAACACCCATTTCCGATGCAGCGGTTTTTACCACCCCGTATTTATCTGTGTCATTGGGGTCAATGCGTTCAACACCCAGCAGGCTGCATTGGTATTCAGCATGCAAAGCCGTCATTTGCGACAGACAGCCTGAGCCATCATCATCAATCAGATCATCAGCCAGAATGACCGCAAAGGGGTTGTTTCCCACGACATTTTTTGCACATAAAACCGCATGGCCCAAACCCAGTGCTTCAGGCTGGCGTATATAAACACAATTCACACCTTTTGGCAGAATGCCTCTCACATCCGCCAACAGTTCTTCTTTGCCGCGAGCTTTCAGTGTGCTTTCCAACTCAAAGTTCCGGTCAAAATGATCTTCGATGGCACGCTTGCTACTGCTAGTGACAAAAATCAGCTCAGTAATGCCTGCTGCAATGGCTTCTTCTGCGGCATACTGAATCAGTGGTTTATCCACCACTGGCAGCATTTCTTTGGGATTGGCTTTGGTGGCTGGCAGAAAGCGGGTACCCAGACCAGCGACGGGAAATACCGCCGTTTTAATTTTTTGGCTCATCATAAGGAGAAGTAAGTTCCTTTTCGTTTTTTGCTGTACGAAAGGTTGCTAAAAAAATGGTTAACCGTTCGCAAAAATATGTATGTTTTATTCGCAACTTCAAGATAGTTTAACAGAGTACAACAAAAAGGGGCCAACGGCCCCTTTTCATCGTATTAACTCAAAATAGCGTTTTTACTCTGCATCAACCGCCTTCATACTCAAACGAATACGGCCCTGCTTGTCAATCTCCAACACTTTCACCTTTATGACATCGCCTTCGGAAAGCTTATCACTCACATTTTCAACACGCTCTTCGGAAATTTGCGAAATGTGTACCAGTCCGTCCTTACCCGGCAGGATAGTCACAAAGGCACCGAAGTCCATTAACTTGGCCACCTTGCCTTCATAAATCACGCCCACTTCAACATCGGCGGTAATCTGTTCGATCAATTTCAGTGCCTGTTCACCGGCTGCACTGTCAACGGAAGAAATTTTGATGGTGCCATCGTCTTCGATATCCACGCCTGCACCGGTCTGCTCTGTGATGGAACGGATGGTTGCACCACCCTTGCCGATCACATCACGGATTTTGTCCGGGTGAATTTTGATGGTGAGGTAACGAGGGGCAAACTGTGACATTTCTTCACGGGTTTCTGAAAGAACCTTGTTCATTTCACCCAGAATAAACAGACGGCCATCGCCGGCCTGACTGAGTGCCTGTTCCATGATCTCGTGGGTAATACCGGTAATTTTGATGTCCATTTGCAGTGCGGTGATACCGTTTGCGGTACCGGCCACTTTAAAGTCCATGTCGCCCAGGTGATCTTCATCACCCAGAATGTCGCTCAACACCGCAAACTTGTCGCCGTCTTTAATCAGGCCCATGGCGATACCGGCAACGGGTGCCTTTAAGGGCACACCGGCATCCATCATGGACAGGCTCGAACCACACACAGAGGCCATGGAGCTGGAACCGTTGGACTCGGTAATTTCAGACACAACACGAATCGAATAGGGGAAATCATCAATGCTCGGCATAACCGCAGCGACGCCACGCTTTGCCAATCGGCCATGGCCGATTTCACGACGCTTGGGGCTGCCCACAAAACCGGTTTCGCCCACGCAATAAGGAGGGAAGTTGTAGTGCAGCATAAAGTGCTCACGACGCTCCCCTTCAATGGCATCGATCAGCTGTGCATCACGGGCAGTGCCCAGCGTGGTTACCACGATGGCCTGGGTTTCGCCACGGGTGAACAGGGCCGAACCATGGGTGCGTGGCAATATGCCGGTTTTCACTGCAATGGGGCGCACCGTACGGGTGTCACGACCATCGATACGCAGCTCACCCGCCAGCACACGACCGCGCACTACGCTTTTTTCCAGTTTGCTGATGGCATCTTTCACATCACCGATGGCATAAGTGCTTTCATCACCTTCGGGACAAAGCTGCTCAACGATGCTGGCGCGTAAACCACTTAATTCAGTGTAACGCGCCTGCTTGTCGCTGATTTGATAAGCTGCATTTAATGCAGATTCACCGGCTGCTGCCACAGCACTGGCCAGTGCTTCATTACTTTCCGGCGCGACCCATTCCCAGGCAACAGTATCAGCTTCAGCAGCCAGTTCACTGATGGCGGTAATCACGGTCTGCATCTGCTCGTGACCGTAGGTCACTGCACCCAGCATCACGTCTTCAGCCAGCTCCTCTGCTTCGGACTCCACCATCAGCACGGCGTCACTGGTACCCGCAACCACCAGATCCAGTTGCGAGCTTTGTAACACAGTAGCAGAAGGATTCAGCACATACTCGCCGTCAACATAACCCACGCGGGCACAGCCAATGGGTCCGGCAAACGGTACACCGGACAGGCTCACCGCAGCCGAGGCACCAATCATGGCGGGCACATCGGGATCAATTTCAGGATCCAGGGACATCACCGTGGCGATGACCTGTACTTCGTTGATAAAGCCTTTGGGAAACAACGGACGCAATGGGCGATCAATCAAACGGCTTGTCAGTGTTTCCTTTTCGCTGGGGCGTCCTTCGCGTTTAAAGAAACCGCCCGGGATTTTGCCCGCAGCATAGGTGCGTTCCTGATAATTGACCGTCAGCGGAAAAAAGTCTCGGCCTGGGTCTGCTTCTTTACGGGCTACACAAGTCACAAACACGACGGTGTCGCCCATGCTTACCATCACCGCACCACCTGCCTGGCGGGCGATTTCACCCGTTTCCATCGTGAGTGTGTGCTCGCCAAACTGTACGACTTTTTTGATCGCCATTTTTGAAAAATTCCTGTTAAGAGTTATTCTGGTGTTGTTTTTCAGCAATTACCGCCAGCATTCTGGCAGGCAACGGGATTATGATTAACGACGCAAACCAAGCTGTGCAATCAGCTCACGGTAACGCTCGACATGTTTATTTTTGAGATAATCCAACAACTTGCGACGACGGCTCACCATGCGTAACAGACCCTGGCGTGAATGGTGATCATGAATATGGTTTTTGAAATGACCGGAAAGATCATCAATTTGCGCGGACAATAACGCAACCTGGACTTCCGGGGAGCCTGTGTCAGCATCAGCACGGGCATATTTTTTAACGATTTCTGCTTTTTGTGTTGCATCTAAAGACATGTGTGTCTCCTAGTAAGTTAATCTGAGATTTTTGCGTCGCGAGCCGGCTACTAGGTCCAGCCCCGCGAGCGGGCGAGATACTACCCTATTTCGTATAAATTCACCATGTTATTGGATTTGTCAGCAATGCACGCAAAGATTAAATGCACGTTGAAGGGTAAACTCCCGGTCTGCTCCAATAAACGCGCGCCATTGCTCGGAATAAAAGTATATTGACGGGTTGATGTACCCGTACACTGTCAAGGATTTGTATGTCACTACACACCCGGAATATTGTGCCGCCCCTGCCCGTATCCTGTACCTCCATGGCAGTCAATCTGACAGGTTTCGGCAGTTTCCTGATTGCAGTTATGCTGCTACGTTACTGGCGACAGCCGGATGCCATCACCGCCGCTCTGATTACGCTCGCGGCTCTGGCTCTGCCAATGATCCTGCTCGACCTGCTGGGGCAGCGCGGCATACGCCACCGGCTTAATGCCGGTCTCGGGACACCCTCCACCGCCATCAACTGGCGTCGGATCGGTATCAAATTGCTGGGGTATTACCTGACGCTGCTCATCATTGCCTTGATATACTGGCTGTTTCCCGTCTACCGGGGTGATTTTTACCGGCCATTCTGGGCAGTGCTGGAAATTCTCATACCCGTGCTGGTGCTGATTGCCATCCCCTATTTCGTCTGGCTCGACCGACGTATGCAACGACCGCAGGACGGCTACTGGCAAATGGGTATGCTGGTGCTGGGACGCTGGTCGGTGGTGCATTGGCCATCGCTGAAACAATACGCCCTGGGCTGGCTGGTGAAAGGTTTTTTTCTGCCGTTGATGTTCGTTTTTTTTCAGGGCGGAATAGCATTCTTGCGTGAAATGGATTTTGGTCGCCTGACAGGCAATGCAGCTTACAGCTTCGATTTTTTCTGGGAACTGTTCTATACCATCGACCTGGTTTTTGTAGTGGTGGGCTATACCCTGACCTTGCGTCTGCTGGACACCCACATTCGCACCACTGAACCCACCCTGTCAGGCTGGCTGGCGGCACTGGTTAATTATGACCCCTTCTGGACGCTGATTTACGGTTCATATCTGGCCTACAATGTAGACCGCGTGTCCTGGGGTAACTGGCTGGCGGATTCACCTGTACTGTATGTCATGTGGGGTGTGAGCATTCTATTACTCACCGGACTGTACGCTTTTTCCTCCGTCGCCTTTGGTCTGCGCTTTTCCAATCTCACGCATCGCGGCATTGTGACCAACGGCCCGTACCGTTACAGCAAACATCCCGCTTATGTGGCCAAAAATATCAGCTGGTGGCTTATTACCATCCCGTTTATCGTTGACAGCACCCTGCTGGATGCAGTGCGCGACTGCCTGTTGCTGTTAGGCGTGAATCTTATTTATTTCGCACGGGCGCGCACCGAGGAGCGGCACTTGTCATGGGATCCGGTCTATGTCGCATACGCACTGGCAATGAACCAGCGCAGTGTGTTTCGCAGGCTTGCTCGGTGGCTGCCGTTTCTGCGCTATCGTCCACCGGCCCAGCCGCTGTTCGGCGTAAACTCAGCAGGTGAACCAGTCGCATCGTAACAAGCGCTGCCATCGGCACCAATGACGTATCTGGCACCTTTATATTGGCGTACTTGCAGTGGTATGCCTATTTTTATCTGTCCGCGCAATCAAACCGGATTTCACTTTGTCGAAACCAATATTTACCACCTGAACGCCCTTTGTGCCTGCGGGAACAACATGTCGCTGCATTGTTGTTGTATCGAATGAAAAGGAAAGCTAGGATGCTCTCCCACAGCAAGCTGCGGGACGCAGCCTGCACACAACTCACCCCATTTTGGAAACTTTGTAATGTCACGGAAAAAAGCAATTTTAGTCACCGGCGGTGCCGGTTATATTGGCAGCCATGTGGTACGTCAGCTTGGTGAAGCGGGTGAAACCGTTGTGGTACTGGACAATCTCTCCACAGGATTCAAAGAATCCGTATTATCCGGCGAGCTGATTATTGGTGATACCGGCGACCGGGAACTGGTTTCACGGATACTGGAAGAACATAACATTGCTTCGGTCATGCACTTCGCAGCCCATACCATCGTCCCGGAGTCCGTTTCCAATCCGTTAAAATATTATGGGAACAACACCTGCAATTCACGCAACCTGCTGGAATGCTGCTCGGCCGCTGGTGTAGAACATTTTATCTTCTCTTCCACCGCAGCGGTGTACGGCATTCCCGACGTGGATCAAGTCACCGAAGACACTCCCACTGCCCCCATCAATGCCTACGGCAGTTCAAAACTGATGACGGAGCAAATGCTCAAAGACCTCTCTTTTGCCACTGACCTGCGCCACGTTGCCCTGCGTTATTTTAATGTCGCAGGCTCCGATCCCGAGGGTCGCATTGGTCAATCCACCAAAGAGGCCACCCTGCTCGTCAAGGTGGCCTGCGAGGCTGCACTGGGCAAGCGTGACAAAATGTGTATTTTTGGCACCGATTACCCCACTCCGGACGGTACCGGTATCCGCGATTACATCCATGTGGAAGACCTCGCCAGCGCGCATCTTGCGGCCCTGGCGTACCTGCGTGACGGCGGTGATTCCACCACACTGAATTGTGGTTACGGCCATGGTTACAGCGTGCGTGAAGTACTGGATGCTGTCGGGCGGGTACATGGCACACCACTCAATATTGTAGAAGAGCCCCGCCGTGCCGGTGACCCACCGCAGCTGATTGCCAAAGTAGAAGCGATTCATGCAGCGCTTGACTGGAAGGTAAAATACGATGATCTGGATGTGATCGTAAAAACCTCGCTGGACTGGGAGCGGAAATTACTCGACAAGACTGCGAACTAATATCTTCGTAGTCAAAAAAACCAAGCCCACCTACCTCACCACTAGCATAAATAAAAAACAGGTGAATCATTAAACCATGAAAAAAGCGGAATTAATTTCAGGCATTAAAGGGACCATGCTGCGTTAAACCTGGAGCGCCCATAAAGGGAACATTTTTTCTGGGTGGTGCCGGGCTGAATGGAACATATATTCCAAAAATTATAAATGCGCTTCATAAAGCTGGCATTAAAAGCGCGATTTATTTAGAAAGAGAAAAGTGGTCATCGGGTCAGCTAATGGACGCCTCAATAAATATATTATTTTCTAGAAATTACGACCCGAATTTCCCCATGCTATTGCGTTTACACAATAACAGCCACACACAATTTAATTTAATTGGTTATTCCTATGGTTCCTTAATAGCAGCTCAATTAGCAATCAAGTATGCAACAAAAGGCAGCAAAATTGATTATCTTGTATTAATAGGCAGCCCCATCAGCAGGGAATTCTTAACACGACTTCATAATGTCGCGAATATCCAGAAGATAATAGTTATGGATTTAGACCGTCAAGGTGATCCAATATATGCCGGAATATCCAAACTTGAATTAGCAGCAAATCTGTTAAATATTTATGATCAAATGCAAAATGCTACGGGTCATTTTTATTATGCTAAAGAGGGAAGCATTGGCAATAAGCGCAGGAAGTTATTGGCTGATCACTTGCATCAAGCCGGGTTAAGATAATGGGCTTAAACAGGAGAAACATCTCTTTCACCTTATATGTTATAGCTTTTTCGATTGTTCTTTATGTTGGCATTTATGTCATCTGGGAAGGAAGAACCAATATTGCAAATAGCAATGGCATCGGTGTTTATGGTGCTGTCGCATTCTATTTTTATGGTTTGATTAGTGCATTTATCTACCTGGCATCTCAACTGGTTAAATTTAATAAAATATTGACAGTAATATATTTAACAGTATCAATTTCTCTAACAGTTTTCATTGCCTGGCAACCAACATGGTTTCAAGCACCTTAACACCAAGAATATTAATGAAATGACAGACAAAAACAGGATGAAGATAAAAAAAGCCATCGACAAAATGAAGTCTGGCAATAAATTTGTAAAGCAGTACATTGACAAGTCTCTTAACGCAGAAGAGATCGCTGATCTCCCGTCGGTAATTAATGGACCGATGAATGATATAAGCCTGGAGAGTTTAAAAAAACGTCTCAGTGCCGTCCCGTTAACTTAACGTTTGCTCTGTCATAACAGGCAACACACCTAGTGTAAGGAATATTCATCGGTAGTGGAGACATGAACCTCGGCAACCCCTTCCCGTCACCCCGGCGAAGGCCGGGGTCCAGTGGTTTCAACAACTTTCTGGATACCGGCCTGCGCCAGTATGACGAATATCAAGTTAACGGGACAACAGTGAAGCATTGTAAAAAACAAATCCAGCCAGCTACCAGGTGGTAAACTTCGCTAAATGAGCCGCTTATTACATCACCTCATCGAAAATGCTGCCCAGACCAAACCCGATGCCAGCGCCCTGACCGCCGGGAAAACACATCTTTCTTATGCTGAGCTTCAACACCACCTGCAATCCACAGCAGCAGGACTGCAAGCCCTCGGTTTAAAGCCGGGAGACCGCATCGCTGTTTACCTGCCCAAGCAGACAGAGACGGTCCTCGCCCTGTTTGCCACTGCCTGGGCAGGCGGTATTTTTGTCCCCGTTAATCCCCTGCTCAAGCCTGCCCAGGTGGCCCATATTCTTGATGACTGCGGAGCCACTATTCTCGTGACCTCGGTGGATCGAGCCAGATTACTGACGGACGTACTGCCTGCCTGTACATTTCTGCAACACCTGATCATCACCGATGGCACGGCACAGCCCGAAACCTTTCCTTCGCTCACCGTAACGAACTGGCAAACGCTGCAATCCGGCAATAAGCCTGTGCCTGCAAACATCACGGAAAACAGTATCGCGGCGATTCTTTACACTTCCGGCAGCACCGGCCTGCCCAAAGGTGTCGCGCTCTCTCATCGTAATCTGCTGTTGGGCGCGGAAAGTGTCGTCCAGTACCTTGGCATACAGGCATCGGATCGTCTGCTCGCTGTGCTGCCGCTGAGTTTTGATTACGGCCTGAACCAGCTGACCACTGCATTTCATGCCGGTGCTTCGGTGGTGCTGATGAATTACCTGTTGCCCCGGGACATTGTGCGCACTGTGAGCCGGGAGCGCATTACCACCCTTGCCGGTGTACCGTCATTATGGATGCAACTGGCTGCTCTGGATTGGCCCGCAGACACCACTGAACATTTGCACACACTCACCAATTCCGGCGGACACCTGCCCGTGTCTGTAATCAAAAACCTGCAACAGCATTTGCCCACCAGCCGTCTGTTTCTTATGTACGGTCTCACTGAAGCTTTTCGTTCCAGCTATCTGCCACCGGAAAAACTGGCCACCCGCCCTGCCTCCATGGGCAAGGCCATCCCTCATGCTGAATTGGCGGTGGTGCGCCCGGATGGTACTGCCTGTGCTCCTGACGAGCCGGGTGAACTGGTGCATGCCGGGCCACTGGTGGCGCAGGGTTACTGGAACAACCCTGCGGCAACCGAGCGCCACTTTCGCCCGCCGCCAGCGGCCATGCCGCAGCGCAGCACCAACGAAAAAGTGCTCTGGTCCGGCGATACTGTCACCATAGACGCAGACGGCTATTTGTATTTTGTGGGGCGTGAAGACGATATGATCAAAACTTCAGGTTACCGGGTCAGCCCCACCGAGGTTGAAAAGGTGTTGCATGCCAGCAGACTGATAAACGAAGTGACAGTGTTCGGCGTGCCACATCCGACACTGGGACAGGCCATTGTGGCCGTCACTACCCTCGCTGCCACCGCACAAGCGAGCGAGACAACATTCACGCAGCAATTGCTTGATCACTGCCGGGCAACATTGCCCGCGTTTATGGTACCGGCGTATATTGCGCACCGGCAGCAGCTCCCGAAAACACCCAATGGTAAAATTGACCGCCAGCGGTTAAAACAGGAATTCCATGAACATTTTGCAGAGGCTCCATGAGTAAACCCCAACGACCCGGCCATTGTGAATTGCCGTATTTTCCGGTGGTGGGCAACCAGTTGCAGGCAGGCGGACTGCCCATCACACACCTCGCGCAACAGCTGGGCAACACACCGTTTTATGCTTACGACCGCGCCATTATCGAACAGCGCATCCGGTTATTACGCACCCTGCTACCCGACGCGATCCGCCTGCATTACGCCGTTAAAGCCAACCCCATGTCTGATCTGCTACAACACATGGTTCAACAGGTGGACGGACTCGACATTGCCTCACAGGGTGAACTCACCCTGGCCCTGCAAACCGGCATTAACCCGCAACACATCAGCTTCACCGGTCCTGGCAAGGGAACAGACGAATTACAGGCTGCCATTGATGCCGGTGTCATACTCAACATTGAGTCAGCCACGGAAATGCGACGTATTGCCAAACTGGCAGAAAACAGTGGCGTACGCCCCCGGATCACCTTGCGCGTGAACCCTGATTTCGAACTCAAGTCTTCAGGCATGCGCATGGGAGGCGGCGCAACCCCTTTTGGTATCGATACCGAACAGGTACCGGCATTACTGAAAGAACTGGTCACACTGGATATGGAATTTCTGGGGTTTCACATTTTTGCCGGATCACAAAACCTGCGCGCCACCGCCATTATAGAAGCACAAAACGCAACTCTGGCATTGGCTGTCCGGCTTGCGGAATATGCCCCCTCGCCTGTGCGCCTGCTGAATATGGGCGGCGGTTTCGGCATCCCGTATTTTCCCGGCGAGCAACCTCTGGATGTCAAACCCATTGGAGAAAACCTGGCACGACTCGTGGAACAGGCAAAAACCGCCTTGCCCGATGCTGAATTTGCACTGGAGCTGGGGCGTTATCTGGTGGGTGAAGCCGGGATTTATGTGTGCCGGGTACTGGATAAAAAGATGTCTCGTGGACAGGTCTTTCTGGTGACGGACGGTGGCTTGCACCAGCATCTGGCGGCTTCCGGCAATTTTGGCCAGGTAATCCGCAAAAACTATCCGGTGGTTATTGGCAATAAAATGGGGGTGAAAAAAACTGAGGAGGTCACCATTGTGGGTCGGCTTTGCACGCCATTGGATCTGCTTGCCAGCAAGGTCGAACTAGCGGTGGCTGAGGTGGGAGACCTGGTGGTGATTCTGCAATCCGGCGCTTACGGGCTCACGGCCAGTCCGACGGCGTTTCTCAGTCATCCTGCGCCTGTAGAAATATTACTGTAATCCTGCGGACATCAGGCATATTAACAGGCTTTGTCTTCAACAAAACTACCATACGCAGGATAGGCACCGCCCCATAGCCGTCAGGCTAAGTCGGGTAGGGTGGAACAAGCGTAGCGGTTCCACCAAAACGGGAAAGGGACATCAAGGTTCGATCAGTTATAGGCATCCACCGTGCGCCGCCATTTGCTAGTGAGTCGTTATTGGATGAGGGCTTTTTCTCCTGTTTCAGGCAGTCAGGTTGTTGTCACAGGTTTTTGATTTTTTTCAACGGGAGATGGGCACAGAGACTATTTGTTGTTCCTTCGTTACCCGTTGGTGGAACCGCTACGCTTGTTCCACCCTACCGTTTTACTCTGTATTGAATAGAACGGAACAAAAAAATACCCCAGCTCAACCCTCCTCCTGGGTAAGGCTTAATCTGACGGCTATAGGCACCATTCCTCATTCGTATTCAAGTACATCGATGGGTTTTGTCTTCCACAAAACTCACCAGACTGCCCAAAGTTAAAAAAGCATCCGACAGCAGATCATCATCATCGATAATAAACCCAAAATTGTCTTCCAGCGCCGTTAAAACAGTCACCACCGCCATGGAATCCAGCTCGGGAAGATTGCCCAGTAAGAGTGTGCTCCTCGTCATTTCCGGGGTACGGTCTTCGATTTGCAGGGCTTCACCCAATACGGTTTTTACGTGATCAAACATAGTATTCTGGCATCACTTGAATTCTGTCGGATTGTAATTGTACACAAAGTTGCCGTTATGATAAATATTTAAAATAATATCAATGCCTTACATAATTCCGGGCGGCCTGCAAATATTCAGAGAAGAATTAACACGCACAACTAACAGGGTCAATCCTGGTTGATTTTATTCACAAGATCAATCGCATAGCGAGCCGGAATTGCAAAGGCAATCCCACTGGGCTTCTGGAGCACGGTCTCTCTGGACTCCTTAACAAAAACCATATTGAGAATCCCGAAAACCTCACCAGTAGCAGGTTTGTACAGTGGGCTACCACTGTTACCGGGATAGGCTGTCGCATCCAGCTGAAACACGTCATAACGCGCGCGCAGGCGCTTTATCAACGCCGGTGTGAGTTGTCTCCCGCTGTCCAGTGGTATGACGATGGGAGTGATGGCAGAGATAATGCCGCGATGTGTCACCGGAAACAAACCCAGCACCGCACCGATGGGATAGCCTGTAAATGCAATTTCCTCACCTTCCTGCATGGTATCCGAATCACCAAACGAAAGCGGTTTCAATGGTGGACCGGGAATTTTGAGCAATGCCAGGTCATGCTCCTTGTCGAGCTGTACAATGCTCGCGGAGCGCGTTTCCGGATTGACACCGCGCCCGATGAAAACCACCAGTGATTCCTTGCCCAGAAAATCAAGTTCCCGGGATACTACGTGGGCATTGGTCAGTACATAATTTCCGTCAGCCACAACAAACCCGGTGCCAAACAGGCTTGCCCGCGGGCTGCGTGTGGGCATCATCGTACCCACGCCCACGACGCTCTTTTTTACTTTTTCAATGGTGGTGACCAATGCACTGGCATGACCAATACCAACACCCCCCAAACAAAACAGGAAGAAAATCACAACAGAAAACAAGGTTCCCGGCATGCGCCCCGGATGTCGGCTGCACATTGGATAATACCTTTCAAACACATCTCTTTTTTCTTTCACGATGACCTCCGGTTCGCAAACACATTGACCTGAAACAGCTGGTGGAACATGATCGGATCACCATGTCCACGTTCAGACAGTAAACCTATCAAAACTATGAGCTTCCACCTCGTCGTCGCACTGTCTTCACACGGTTTTGGCCACATCGGCCAAACAGCGCCCATTGTTGTGGCTCTGCAAAAGCAGTTACCGGGTCTTCGTGTCACTATTCGCAGCAACGCACCCACGGCCAAGCTGCTCGAACGATTCGGCCCGGATATTGACATACAGCAGACCAATACAGACGTTGGAATGATACAGGCAAGTGCGTTACAGGTGTCAGAAAGTGAAAGTGCTGATGCCTATCGTGATTTTCACACACACTGGGAAGACAAGGTTGCCGAAGAAGCCGCACAACTGTCTGCACTTAATACGGATCTGCTGCTGGCCAACGTCCCCTATCTCGCGCTGGCAGGCGCAAAACGCGCCAATATACCGGCTATCGCCATGTGCTCCTTGAACTGGGCCGATATTTACAAATATTATTTCCTCGGCAGCCGACCGGAGGCAGAAAACATCTTTCAGCAAATTCTGGCGGCATACCAAAGTGTGCGCATGTTTTTACAGCTCACACCCGCCATGGCCATGCCGGATTTGCAAAATACAAAGATCATCGACCCGGTTGCTCAACTTGGTGAAAACCGGAGAAATGAAATCGCCCGCCAAACCCGTCTTCGCCCGGAGCAACGTCTCGTCATGCTCTCGCTGGGTGGTATGGATTTGCGTCTACCGGTAAATAATTGGCCCCGACAACCTGAATTACGTTTTATCGTGCCCACATCCTGGCATTCCCAACACCCGGACACCATCGACCTGGAATGCCTTCAAATGCCTTTCGCCGATATATTGGCTTCATGTGATGCACTGATCGCCAAACCCGGATACGGCAGCTTTGTGGAAGCAGCCTGCCTGGGGATTCCGGTATTGTATCTGCAACGCAAAAACTGGCCGGAAACAGATTGTCTGGTTGACTGGCTCAAACAACATGGGCGCTGCGCTGAAATACAGACGGATGATTTTGCAACAGGTAATATTGCGAATACTCTTGAAACACTGTGCGTGAACCAAGCCCCGGAGCCACCTCTCCCGATGGGCGTTGAACAGGCAACGCAAATTATTGTTCATCAATTATCCAGTACAATCCAGCAGCGATAATACCGAACAATTGAAAAATAGTTTGCAGGGTGTATGCAAGGTCATGGTGGAACCGCTGCGCTTGTTCCACCCTACGATTTTACCCTGTGTTGAATAAAGCGGAACAAAAAGTCGATAAACATCCCAGTTCCACCCCCTACCTGGGTAGGGTGGAACAAGCGCAGCGGTTCCACCAAATCCTCCACGAGTTTACGCCGTGTTGAATAGAGCGAAATAAAAACCGGTGAACACTCCAACCTGCCGGACTCTCTTTTAGCGCGAACGGCTTATCTCAACCTGATCAATCAGGTATTCACAAAAAGGAATGGAACAGGTGAATGCAGGCGATACGGCATTGAGCACATGAAAAGAATGTTGATCGCCTTCAAAACAAAAATCCTGCTCCAGGCGTCTGTTGCGTAAATCAAACAACTGGGCACGAATACCGGGTCGTCCCCATCGGCGATAGGTTTTGTTATCCACTCCGGATAAAAGAGTGGATGCCAGCTTCACCATACGGGGCCGATAATATTTTGAAAGTTCAGTGACAGCGAGTTTGCGAAAACCAAAATCGTTATTTAACATCAGACCCAGCTCACGCATCGTAATTTCAAAAAGTTCCGACGCATTAAAGTTTTCAAAGCCTTTGTAATGTTCCCGCCAAAAAGCCGGGATTGCTGTTGGTCCGACTTTAATGTGACCGTCCGCCGTCAGGGTGAAATGCACACCAAGAAAAGGATTACGAAGATCCGGCACCGGATAGATGTGCGTGCGTAATGCGCCTACAGGCTCGTCGCTGTAAAGATAAAGTCCCTTGAAAGGAATAATGCGGTAGTGTTCTGAAAACCCAAAGTCCTGCGCGACTTTATCGGCATACAAACCGGCGGCATTGATGACATAACCCGCCAGCATTTTTCCCTGGGTGGTGCGAATTTCCTGCCCTTTTCGCCCCAGATAAGCCGTTCCGGTGAGGATTTCAATACCGATATCTTTGGCGTCATTGGCCATGGAGTCCACGACTTCCTGTGGATCAACGGATGAGGTGGTGGGTGAAAAAAGGGCTCGCTGGAACGTTTTTGCCCGGGGTTCAATGTCATGAGCCTCACGTTCTGTAAGTTCATGCATGGTAACACCACCCGCTTTCCCGCGCTGCAATAACACGTCCAGCGTTTCCAATTCGGCTTCGTTTCGCGTGACAACCAGCTTGCCACAACGATTGATGCGCAGGCCCCGTTCCGTACAATACTCGGTTAACAGCCGGTTTCCTTCACGGGTGAAACGGGCCTTCAGGCTGTCTGCTGTATAATAAAACCCTGCATGTAATACGCCGCTGTTTCTGCCACTGGCGTGGGCACCAAATTGCGTTTCTTTCTCCAGCAAAACGACCTTTTGCTGTGGATAGCGACGTTGAAAAGCCAGCGCAATATTAAGACCAATAACGCCTCCACCAATAACAAGCAGATCTGTTTTTTTCATATTTATACCGCAAAAATGAGGATTTATGTGAAAGCATATGCTCTGTTAAAGCACTGTGTTGTAAACACAGGGGGCGCAACGTTTTTTGTATTTTTCTTTGCGTTCTCTACGTTACCCGCTCAATATTTTTTGTTTCCACACTTTGTGATGCATACTAAACATCTGAATAAAACATGACGGACTGGCAAAAAAAAATCAATGGCTAAACGCAACTGACCTCTGCGGTAATGCCAAGATCATCAAGCATCCCTGTAATTTCATCCTTATAAATGCCATTCATGATGATGACATGTTCAGGGCGCAATGCTTTCAAGGCTTCTGGCCCAATCACTTCCTGTCCCGTTCCCGGTGCGAACAGTCCGTGTTTATGAGGGTTTAAGTCCACGACATGGGCAATAGCCTGCGCCGTCTGCAATACATTCAGGAATGTGATGCCCTTTGAACCACCGCCCCAAATCACTGTGCGTTTGTTATCGGTTTGCAGTGCGGCCAGTTTTTTGCGCCACCCTTCGACTTTGGCTTTGTAGTTATCTTCAAATGCCATCACACAGGTGGCCAGGTCGTCCAGCGCCAGCCTGGGTGAAGTCTCTGTATTTTTATCGGCGCTGCTTTCACGGGTATGCGGTTTTGCTTCCAGGTAGATAAATTGTCCGCCGAAAGACTCGCCCACTTCGCAAACGTCAAACCCGGCAAGCTCAAATGCCCGTGATAACGAGTTAACGTTAAAGTATCCACAGTGCTCATAAATGAGATCCCAGATACCCATGTCTTTCAGTGTGTATAACGCATTAGGCACTTCAAAATACACCACGGTGTCCGTGCGTTCGCCAATCACCTTCCGAATGTCCTGAAGAAAACGTTGCGGATACTGGATATGCTCAAGTACGTGTCGGCAGACAATCAGGTCTGCATCGTAGTCCGCATATTTTTCGCCGTAGAAATCCTGGATAAAGGTGACGCGTTTGTGTGTCTCTGATTCCACTCGGTCAGTTTCAAAGCTTTTGTCAAAACCATAACCACGATTTTCGCCTTTGGAACATAACATGGAAAGGAAGTCACCTTTGCCACAGCCGATTTCAATAATGCTTTTGTTCTTGAGCTGATATTTTTCCAGCAGCCTTGATGCCAGGGATTCCGCATATTCATTGAAGGTAGGGGAATAGTGGAGTGAGTTTTCATATTCCTCTGTGTAGGACATCAGAGAAGGGTCGAAAGCTGTGTTGAATACATGGCCGCAATCACGGCAGTATCCCACCGAGATATCCCCTTTTGCTGCGTCCAGGGCCACTTCACGAGAGGGCCACAGCACATTGCAATAGATGGGTACATTGTGGATATCGATGGAGGCATCGATATCCGGTGAGTCACAAACGGGGCATTTTTCTTCGCGCGAAGTCGCCATTATTATTTATTTCCTGCTGATGTAGTTATCAAGTGGTCATCAAACTGCGATAATTTTTGGAGAAAGCCCCAGCTTTTTCAAATCCTGGCCAATCTCATCACAATAGATAGCATTCATGACGATAATCACATCCGGCTGATATTCTTTCAAAAAATCCGGGGAGACAATTTCCTGCCCGGTACCTGACATGTAATAGCCTTGTCGGTGCGGATTGATGTCCACCACGTATTCAATTTTGTCGCCTGCATCCAGTGTCGCCAGAAACGAAACGCCTTTTGATCCTGAGCCCCACAGAACAACTTTTTCGCCGTTTGCCTTCATGTCATCCAGGCTTTTTTGCCACCCTGCCAGTTTTTCTTCAAGTCTCTGGGGGAAGGTTGCCACCAGCTCTTTCAAAGTATCAAGGTCATTTTCCGGCTCAAGAATAGCGCTTTGGGTAGTACCGTTGTTTGGTTTTGCTTCAATGGTCAGATACTGATCATCGTATTCCGTTTCGATGCTGATCACATCAAACCCTTTTGAGCGAAACAGTCTGGCCAATGATCCTGGAGAAAAATAGGAGCAATGCTCGTAGTAGATATCTTCAAACGCACAATCGCGCAGAATGCGTGTTGATTCCGGTATCTGGAAAAACACAATGGTGTCTTCCCGGTCACCGATGGAGCGTCGCACCGTATTGATAAAGTCCGAGGTGGGGTGAATATGCTCCAGCGTCATTTTGCAGCACAAAAAATCGGCCTGATAATCACTGTATTTTTCGGAATAAAAATCAGTGATGAATGTGACGTTTTTCTGGGCGCTTTCACTGGCATTACGGTCAGCACGATAGCCGGGGTCAAAACCCACTCCCCGGTTGTTGCCCAGCTCGCTCAGCATGGTGATAAATTCGCCTTTGCCGCAACCGATTTCCAAAACATCCTTGTCGTGCAGGTCGTAACGCTCAATCAAGCGTTCTGCCAATGCGTGATGGAATTTGTTAAACGTACCGGAAAACCCCTGGGTTTCTTCATAGCGCCCGGAATATTCAGTCAGCTTTGCGTCGAATGCCATGTTGGAAATAAATCCACATTCGGGGCAAAAACAAAGTTCGATGTCGCCACGCGGATATTCAATGGCGGCTTTTGCGCTGTCCAGTAATATACAGCTGTTGGAAGGCACTGATTTCTGTTCGTAAAAAACCTGCATGTTGTCTGCATTGCAACTGGGGCATGTATGTTCTGTATTCATTATCTTGCAATCTCTAAAATTTTGCGGTCTCTAAAAGGATGTTTTTATGTTCTGCTGCGCTGCACTACATTGGCTGCGCTATTAGCTAGCTGCACCCAAACCCAAGCCAATGTAGCGGCCTAAATTGATATTGGTCATTGGTCTAAATAATTTTTGGCTCAGGGATCGGCACAATAAATTTTCCACCCTGATCACGATATTCCTGCTGTTGTTTGAGAATCTCGTCGGTGACGTTCCAAGGTAAAATAAGCACGTAATCCGGTCGCTCTTCCATGATTTTTTCAGGTGCGAAAATAGGGATGTGCTGCCCCGGCATGAAACGACCTTGTTTGTGTATATTTCTGTCCACCACAAAATCGATCAGGTCTGTACCAATGCCCATGTAGTTGATCAGCGTGCTGCCCTTCGCTGCCGCACCGTAGGCGGCAATACTTTTACCTTGGGATTTCAGCTCCGTCAGTAATTCCAGCAGTGCGGTTTTTACTTTTTCCACCCGAGTGGAAAAATCCCGGTAAAAATCGATTTTATCAACTTTTTCTGCCTGTTCCAGCGCCAGTAAATCTTTCACTGACTGACCCATGTTTTCCTGTTTTTCCACATAGAGGCGCAGTGAGCCACCATGGACAGACAGTTGTTTGATTTCATTCAGGTACAGTCCGTGCTGGCGGAAAAGATTGTTTAATGCCGTCACGGAAAAATAGCATAGGTGCTCGTGATAAATGGTGTCGAATTCACAGTGGTCGATCAGGTCTTTGGCGTAAGGCGCTTCAATGACAATGACACCATCATCTTTGAGCAAATCCGCCATGCCGGACACGAAACCATTGGTGTCTGCGACATGTGCCAGTACGTTGTTGCCATGAATCACATCAGCCTGCGATCCTTGTTGCACCAGTTCCTGTGCAAGTGCTTTGGTGAAAAAAGTATTCCGGGTCGGCACACCAATTTTTTCTGCGGCGGCAGCAGGCCCGTCTGCCGGGTCAATACCCAAAACAGGAATACCGTGCTCAACGTAGTTTTTCAACAGGTAGCCGTCATTACTGGCGAGTTCCACCACAAAACTGTCGGCCCCCAGTTTCCGGCGTTCAATGACATCCAGGACATTTTCTTTTGAGTGTTCAAGCAGATAGTCCGAAAAAGACGAAAAATAAGGGTAGTCGTCACAAAATAATTCGTCAGGCTCTACCGTTTCCGTAATTTGCATTAATCCACAAGCGGGACAAAAAGCCACTTTCAACGGATATACCGGCTCATGCTCTTTCAGCTGAGCCGGGGTCAGTATACGGTCGGCCAGCGGCGTTCGCCCCAGATCCAGAAAGGTTTCAAGACCGGGTTTGTTACATGACCTGCAAACTGTTATTTCAGCACTCATATCCTTAATTTCACCTATTGAAGTATTTGTGACGGTATCACCGGGCAATGCGCCTCTTACCGTGCGGTTGACGTAAATTTATGCCTGTCCCTGGCTAAGCATCAGGCCCAGCGCAGCGTTTCATCCAGTTTTTTGTCTTTCACCAGCTTTTGAAGGTGCGCAATACGTTTGAATTTTTCTCCCTCGAATTCATCGAGTGTCAAACCCACTTTTTTGTAGGCTTCATACAGCTCCACGACGCCCTGATGTGCCGTCCATTGTGGTTTGAACTCGTGAAGCTCGGTGGCGATACGGTTGCAATCAACCCGGTAACAACGTTTGTCCGGTCCGGCATCGTCGGCAAACTCGACCCGGCAATTGGGCACGACATCCTGCACGATTTCTGCGAGTTCTTTGATCTGATAATTTTCCGTGGTGGTACCGACGTTGAAGCCACGATTGAACACCACATCCCGTGGTGCGTGCAGGGCAGCGACATAGGCTCGACAGATATCCTCCACATGCACAATGGGCCGCCACGGTGTACCGTCGCTCTTCAAATATACCTGACCCGTTGTGAAAGCCCATGCCGTCAAATTGTTAAGCACGAGATCGAAACGAATAATGGGTGACATGCCGTAGGCGGTGGATGCACGCAGATAGACGGGGCAGAAGCTGTCGTCGGCCAGTTTGGTCAGCCCCTCCTCCACTTTAACCTTGGACACACCGTAAGGGGTCACCGGGTTGAAGGCGGCATCCTCGGTTAAAAACTGGTCTCCCGAGGCACCATAGTTACTGCACGATGAGGCAAATATAAATCGTTTGACCCCAACTTCCTTCGCAAGCGTGGCAATCCTGACGGAGGCTTTGTCGTTGATTTCTTCGGTCAGGCCGGGCCGGTAATCCCCCAGCGGATCATTGGACAGGCCCGCCAAGTGAATAATGGCATCAAAGCCTTCCAGGTCGGCTTTTTCCACATCACGCACGTCTTTTTTAACACTGGGTACCTGAACAACTTCGCCGGTAAACACGCAGTGTTCAAACCAGCCGTTATCCAGACCGGAAACATCATGTCCGTGTTCCAACAACATGGGCACCAGCACGGTACCGATATAACCCGAATGCCCTGTCACTAATACTTTCATTTTATATTATTCCCATGTTTTCCATGGCGGAGAGCCTTTCTGCCACAGACGTTCCAAAAGATGTTTTTCGCGCAATGTATCCATGCACTGCCAAAAAGAATCATGACGATAGGCCATTAACTGGCCATCCGCAGCAAGCTTTTCGAGAGGCTCTTCCTCCCACATAATCTGGTCACCCGCGATATAATCGAAAATACCCGGTTCCAATACGAAAAAAGCACCATTGATCCAGCCTTCGCTGGTTTGCGGTTTTTCCGTAAAACTCATGATTTTGTCGCCGTCAAATTCCAAATGGCCGTAACGCGCAGGTGGCCGCACTGCCGTCATCGTTGCCAACTTGCCATGCGACTTGTGGAATTCAAGCAACTTATCAAGATCCACGTCAGAAACGCCATCTCCCCAGGTCAGCATAAATGTCTCTTCACCCACCCAGGGTTGCAGGCGTTTGATACGTCCGCCGGTGAGTGTGGTCAGCCCGGTATCCACCAAATCCACGTTCCAGTCCGGGTTGTTTGCACCGTGAGAAGTCACCTTGCCGGTGGCTGTTTTCACCGTCAAATGGCCATTTAATGAAGCAAAATCCTTCATCCAGCGCTTGATGTAATCACCCTTGTAACCCAGTGCAACAACAAATTCATTATACCCATAGTGATGGTAATGCATCATGATGTGCCAAAGAATGGGATGCCCACCAATCTCAACCATCGGCTTCGGACGTACTTCGGTCTCCTCCGCCAGGCGAGTACCGTATCCTCCTGCCAGAAACGCTACTTTCATACAATTCTCCAAGTTATCTTGTTTT
>JAKISS010000043.1 GCA_021648485.1 Gammaproteobacteria bacterium | reverse complement strand
TGCCGAGTTACGGCATATTTAGCACCCGCCTGCAAACGAGCTATTGGTTTGGCCTGCCAAGAAATGTCAGTTTCAACGGACTCAGCATGGACGTAGACCACTTGGCCACCCAATCCATCAGCAAAGATAACGACTGGGGCCGTACGGTCAATTTTATCCGTGCGACGGGCATCAGAGCCTCAGCCATGGAACATTCAGTGCCGGAGCAAATGTTCAGCACCGACCAGGCACCCGCCCAGGGCGTCAGCGCGGTTAAAGCACTTGCCCTGGCGAGCGCCGAAGGGCAAAGGATCTGGACGATTGATCAAACCAATCTCAACACCGCACTGGCCGCAATCAATTTGGATGCTGATATTGAAAATGAAATCCGCAGTGCGGTGAATGCGGGTAAGATTGCGACAGCTCATGACACGCCGGTGGCTTTTGCGGGCACAACTGTGACGGGGTATTTGCTGATTGACCCTGCGACAGGGGCGGGGGCTTATAAGATCAGCGGCGGTCAGAATGGCGGGTTTATTTTTACTGCGGTTTCTGCTTTATTAGGTTTTTTGTCCGGCATTACAACCACGGCGGATAGTGGGGGTCCACAAACGTTATCTATTCGTTTGAGAGCATTGGCGCAATCTGCCAGGTATGTCGCTGGTCTTTCCGTTGCAATTCTAATCATAGAGGCAGTGAGTGCATTGGGTAGCGATAGTCTAAGTTGGTCAGATAGTTTGGGGCGAATCGCAGGAGCAATGTTTGCTTTTGCTTCAACATCTATAGTTGTTTCTTCTGCTTTCTTATTCGCCGGGCCAGTATTTGCAGCAATAGCAGGTTTGATGTTTGCGATATTTATATCTGCTATTTTGACTCAATTCTACAGCTTATACCTCTCTCGTGCTGTTTTAGTAAGACCGTTTATTAGGTATGTCTAAGTATGATTAATTCATTGATTGTATTTTTATTGATTGTACTTTTATTCATTTCCAGTCTCATTTTTCTGGTAATGATTTGGGCTCGGTTTTGGCCTAGAGTTGTATGTACAAATTTTGATTTAAAAACTTTTGATCTTTGTATAAATGGAAAAACAGTGTGCAAACCAAAAGTTTCTTACAGTTACAGATACAATGAAAAACTTTATGAATCGAATAGATTTAAACTCTTTAATGGTAGGGTTTATGCCAGCCGTGCAGATGCACAGAATTTTGTTGGTGAAAGGAAAGCATACATTTGTCCTATCAAGCCTAGCTTTAGCTATATATGCCAAGATGCTAGAGTTTTTTGGGGTTTTTTATTTCTTTCCTTTGCATGCCTTCTTTTTGCCGCAATTCTTTTGTTTTTCGGGGGGTAGCTGCTTAACAAATTTGTAAGTTTAATCTCTTTGGGTTCAATTCCCCGCAGCTTGCTGCGTAAGTTTTTTGTTCAAACGCGTAAGCGTTTGAGCTGGCAGTTTAATACCCCGCTTCGCGTAGCGAGATAGCTTGCTGTGGGGTTGTTTATTTGGCAATGGATGAGTTTAGCTGGTGTGATCAAATCGAGCTGGAGCTGAGTATAGTGGCTCATCTGGATGCTTTGGCGTTGGGTGAGGTGTTGACCTTTCGCTGCTCTGCGGCGTTAATCGGTTCCAGTGCTAAGTCTCAATCACTATGGGTACATGTCTTCAAAGTCGTCCATCGGCGGGTCACCATCGTACACATAATACTGCCGCCTTTGCAGGTAGGCTTCGCGTGTGTAGACATAATGATCCATGGCTGCTGTTTCCAGCAATCGACTGGCACCCAGAAAGTCGGCGCGGGTATCCACGAAATTGGCCAAAAACAGTGTGCTACGTGAATGAATGTCTTTGACGTTATTGGTCACCGGGTCAATGTATGTGTAGTCAACGGCCATGCCCGCTGTATCCCGAATAGTGCTTGGCCCTAAAAATGGCAATACAAAATAGGGGCCGCTGGGCATTCCCCAATGCCCCAGGGTTTGCCCGAAGTCCTCGTTGTTTTTAGGGAAGTCCATGTGTGAGGCAACATCGATAAAACCCAATAATCCGGCTGTAGTATTGAACAGGATACGGGCAGCGTCCGAGGCGGCTCGTTGGAATTTGAGCTGTAACAGGTTATTCGTCAGTACCAGTACATCGCCCAGATTGCCGAAGAAATTGGTGACGCCTTTATCAGCCCAGTCGGGCATTACCGTTTGGTAGGTTTCGGCGACTGGCGTGGCAACCGTCCGGTCGAAGTCCTGGTTAAAACTGTGTATTGCGCGGTTGTACGATTCGAAGGGGTCATATGTTTCTCTGTCATCGGTATCATTATTTGCACCGCCAAAACTTGCACAGCCGGTTGTGGCAGCGCTGATGAACAGCATTAGACTGAAAGCCCGCAAATACGATAAGTTAGCCATCTTGCTTGTTTGTTGTTTCGTCCGATCCTCTTTCCAGTTTCTGTTGCAGGCGTTGCAGTGCCTCTTGAGTCTGGCGCAGTTCCCGCAAAATTTCATCTTTACTGGCAGGTGCCTGGAGTTCAGCCAGTTGTTCCTGTTTGGCTTCTTCGAGATTATTGAGCACGACGGCAATGAACAGATTGATTACCACAAAGGTGCCCAGTACCACAAAGCTGACAAAATACATCCAGCTCAGGTAATGCATCTCCATGGCAGCGTACATCACGTCAGTCCAGTCTTCCAGCGTTACCACGCGGAACAGGGTGAGCAGGGATGTACCCAGATTGCGCCAGTGAGTGGGGTCGTTTTCGTGGAACAGATGGTAACCGGCCACAGCGTAAATATAGAAGATAATGCTCATCAGCATCAATACATGTCCCATGCTGGGAATGGAGCGTACCAGGGTGTTGATAATGAGTCGCAGCTCGGGAATGGTGGATAGCAGGCGTGCCACCCGCAGCAGACGGGCAAGACGGGCGATCATTGCGTATTCGCCAGTGGCGGGTATCAGGGATAACACCACAATACTGAAATCGAACAGGTTCCAGCCATCGCCAAAGTAGAGCCTGAAACGAGGGGCAACGGCGATAATTTTCAGTGCGGCTTCGAGAATAAAGACGGCGAGCACAAAATGATTGCCATAGAGCAGCCAGATGCCATATCTCTCCATAATCCAGGGTGAGGTTTCTAGCCCGAGGAGCACGGCATTGAACAAAATCAGTCCGATGATGAAATATTCAAAGGCGGGCTTTTCGACAATTGTTTGAGCAAATTTTTTCATAAGGCAGGTTAATCAAAAAATAATGAGTGGTTTCAAAACCGTCAGCGCGCGACAGTAGCCATTCGGCGGGTCATTTTCAAGGGGCTGTCAGTAAGGACTTGAGGTCATCGAAAAACAGTGCCGGGTCCACCCGCGCATTATTGAGGCTTACTCCCCAGTGCAGGTGTGGCCCCGTGGCCCGGCCAGTCTGTCCTACCGCACCGATGATTTCACCACGGGATACACGCTGTCCCGGTTCTACATCAATACGGCTCATATGAGCATACAAGGTGACCAGTCCTTGACCATGTTCGATAAACACGGATTTACCATTGAAAAAGAATTCTCCGCGTTCGATGATCTTACCGGCTGCTGGTGCGTGAATGGGCGTGCCTTTCGGGGCCGCAATGTCGATACCACTGTGTGGTTTGCGGGGTTGCTTGTTGAAAAACCGTCGCAGGCCGAAGGGACTACTGAAACGACCTTTGAGTGGCAGGCTGAAATGAGTCTCTATTTCCGCTTGAGGCTCCCAGTGCCTCAGTGCGGCATTGATGCGTCCGCGTTCACTTTGAATACGCTTCATATCCGTTTTGTTGGGATTTACTTTGCGTTTGTTTTTGATGGTGAGATATTGTTCGGGATACTGTTTGGCGTTGACCTGAAAGGGTAACGGTGTGCTTTGTCCTTTTATCTGTATCTGGTGTTGACCGGGTTTGGCGGTGAGCGAAATACCCACCACAGCTTGCCATTGGCCGTTGTTTTGTACCACCATCACCCGTTTTTTGCGGTAATACACTTCGGGTGCGGGGTCGCTGGCCGGGCCTATATCGAGTATGACTACGCCACCGGGCACAGCGGCCGTGTGTGGCAGGCGCTGAGTGACGAGTGCGGTGCCAACTTCAGCGGCCAGTGACTTTGTGCCAAAAAAACCGATAAACAGTAGGCAGAGTAGAGTGAAGGGTGGCGTGAGATGACGGTGTGTGCTGCGCATGGTCAGCTTTTCCCTTGTGGCTGATGCACGGTTTCGACACGACAGTCGAGCTGGCCGTTGCCGAGCCGGGTGTGTATTTTGTCTCCCGCGCGGACTTCATTGCTTCTGCGTATTATTGTGCCATCCGGTTTTTGTACGATGGCGTAGCCGCGCCCCAGGGTTGCCAGCGGGCTGACGGCGTTCAGTGCCCGGCTGAGACTGCTGAGGCGGGCGCGCTGTTGTGTCAGTGTTGCGGTGATGGTGCTGTAATTGTCATGCCGCAGTTTATCCAGCCGCAGACGCATTTCACGCAGATGCTGGAGCGGAGAATGGCCGCGCAGGCGCGCCCGCAGAGTATCAAGTCGCGCTTGCTGTTGGTGTAGCCGGGTTTGTTGCGCGAGATTGAGGCGTTGCTCCAGCTCGTCCAGCCGCTGTGCGCGTTCGCGCAGCCGTTGGCCGGGATGCTTTAGCTGGCGGCACAGCCAGTCCAGGTGTTGTTGTTGCCGGGCAATGCGTCCCTGCCAGCTGCGCAGCAGGCGCTGCTGCCAGCCGGTAAACATGCCATGCCATTCGTCGCGATCCGGGCTCACCAGTTCTGCGGCAGCGGAGGGTGTGGGCGCGCGCAGGTCGGCAACAAAATCGGCGATGGTGAAATCCACTTCATGGCCGATGGCGCTGACCACGGGAATGGGGCAGGCGTGAATCGCCCGGGCCACAGCCTCATCGTTAAAAGCCCACAAATCTTCCAGTGATCCACCGCCACGGGCAAGAATTAACAAGTCGCATTCGTTTCGTTTTCCGGCGTTTTGCAAGGCGGTGACAATGGCAGGCGGCGCTTCTACACCCTGTACGGGTACAGGGTAAATTAACACAGGAATGCCGGGAAAACGGCGTTTGAGTACGCTGATAATGTCGCGGATTGCCGCGCCGGAGGGAGAGGTGATGACTCCCAGGCGAGAGGGTAGTTCAGGCAAAGGTTGTTTGCCGGTGGCATTAAACAGGCCTTCGTCATGCAGCCGCTGTTTAAGCCGTTCGAACTGACGGCGCAGTACACCATCACCGGCTTCTTCCATATGTTCGGCAATGAGCTGGTAATCGCCACGCGCCGGATACAGACTGAGCCGACCGCGTACCAGCACCTGCTGACCGTTTTCAGGGCGAAAGTTGATCTGCCGGTTGCGCATTTTAAACATGGCGCAGCGCAATTGAGCCGATTCGTCTTTAAGGCTGAAATAAAGGTGACCGGAGGCAGGGCGGGCGAGATTGGATATTTCACCTTCCACCCAGATCAGCGGGAATTCACTTTCGAGCAGGTCACGGGCTGCGTGGTTCAAATGGGAGACGCTGTAAACGCTTCGTTCGGATGTATTATCTGCGATGGACATGTGGCGTAGTGTATCCCGAGTATCCTGGCTGTGGTGAAAAGGCTTCATTAAAAAAGGCAGGTTGCCGGAGCAACCTGCCTTTTTGGTGCCTGTCCGCTGAACAGGACAGTTGTTGAATTACACCGTATTCAGTTTAAAACAGCCAGGGACCGGCATTTTTTTGTTCCACAGCCTGGGCATAACCCATGTCAGCCTGGAATTTGGCTTCGTTGGCCAGTTCGATGGCTTTTTTGAAGTCACCCTTGCTGGCAGCGGCCTTGGCTTTTTTGAGGATCTTTTTCCCGGCATCGCGCCATTCACCGTCCACGCTGCGTGCCTTCTTCAGTGCATCTGTCGCGGCAGCAATCGCGGACTTGGCAGCAGCAGTGTTTTTGGCAACGGCATCCTCAGCAGTTTCACCACCAAAAATCGAGCAGCCGCTGAGGGCAAAAATCAGGGCACCAAAAATCATTAACTTTTTCATTATTTCTTCTCCGATGCTTTTTAATATCTTCCATCCCGGCCTGGATGACCTGGAACCGCGTGCTACCTTTTTTCTTTATACTGCCTTTTTCTTTTTACAGATGTGCTTTGAGGCAATTTTCACACACCGGCTACTTAATCACACTATGCCCGCGAAGATCAAGCAGGTAAGGTTGATACCACATTCCTTGAGTGAAAACGGTATTGACAGGATGATGATTGTCCACAGGATGTCGTTGACATCTTGACAGTTTACCCGCTACCCGTCCGCTTATATAATCTGCCACCCATTCACGTCCTGCATTCATTTGGAACCCTGCCATGCGCATTGCTCAAGAAGCCCTTACATTTGATGATGTTTTACTGATTCCGGCCCATTCCACGGTAATGCCGAAAGAAGTGACTCTGGTGACCCGCCTGACGCGGGACATCACCCTGAATATTCCGTTAATCTCAGCAGCCATGGATACCGTTACCGAGGCCCGCCTTGCCATCAGTATGGCGCAGGAGGGAGGTATCGGCATCATTCATAAAAACATGACCAGCGAGCGGCAGGCGGAACAGGTGCGGCTGGTGAAAAAATACGAGAGCGGGGTGATCAAAGATCCCATTTCGGTGAGCTCTGATGCCAGTATCCGGGATGTGTTGGCGTTGACTCGTGCCCACAATATTTCCGGTGTGCCGGTGGTGGATGACAAGGAGCTGGTGGGTATTGTCACCAGTCGTGATCTGCGTTTTGAGACCCGTTTTGATGAACCTGTTTCTACTATTATGACGGGCAAAGACAAACTGGTGACAGTAAAAGAGGGAGCAACTTCTGACGAAGTGCTGGCGCTGTTGCACAAATACCGCATCGAAAAAATACTGGTAGTCAACGACGATTTCCAGTTGCGCGGTCTGATTACGGTGAAAGACATCCAAAAAGCCAGCGAATACCCCAGTGCCTGTAAAGATGATCAGGGACGTTTGCGCGTGGGCGCAGCTGTGGGAACGGGTGGCGGTACTGAAGATCGGGTGAAGGCACTGGTGAAGGCGGGTGTGGATGTGATTGTGGTGGATACAGCACACGGCCACTCGCAAGGTGTATTGGACCGTGTCAGTTGGGTGAAAAAGAATTTCCCGCAAGTGCAGGTCATTGGTGGCAACATCGCCACTGGTGCGGCGGCTAAAGCATTGGTGGCCGCAGGCGCAGACGGTGTGAAAGTGGGCATTGGTCCTGGCTCCATTTGTACGACACGCATTGTTGCCGGTGTCGGCGTGCCGCAGATTACCGCGATTGATAATGTCGCCAAGGCGCTGGATGGTACGGGTGTGCCGCTGATCGCCGACGGTGGTATTCGTTATTCCGGCGATATAGCCAAAGCGTTGGTGGCTGGTGCCTACTCTATTATGATCGGCAGTATGTTTGCGGGTACCGAGGAGGCACCAGGTGAAGTGGAGCTGTTTCAGGGGCGCTCGTATAAATCTTATCGTGGCATGGGTTCGCTGGGTGCAATGACTGGCGCTGAAGGTTCCAGTGACCGTTATTTCCAGGAAGGCAATAAAGCCGACAAGCTGGTGCCTGAAGGCATTGAAGGTCGTGTGCCGTTCAAGGGATCGTTGGCACCGGTGGTGCATCAGCTGCTTGGCGGTATTCGGTCCAGCATGGGGTACACCGGTTGTGCGACTATCGACAACATGCGTTCTACGCCTGAGTTTGTGCGAGTGACCAATGCCGGTATGGCCGAAAGCCATGTGCATGATGTGCAAATCACCAAGGAAGCGCCGAATTATCGGGCGTAATGAATTGGAAAAATACGTTTTGCAGGGTGGGTATTGTCCACCTTACAGCCTGAAACAAAACGGTGGGCAGTGCCCACCCTACATTGGACATTCTCTTGACCACTGATATCCACGCTCAACGCATTCTGATTCTTGATTTTGGTTCACAATATACGCAGCTTATTGCCCGGCGGGTGCGCGAGGCAGGCGTTTATTGTGAGTTACACGCTTACGACTTGATGAATGATGCCGATGTGCGTGAGTTCGCACCCAGCGGCATCATTCTTTCCGGTGGCCCGGAGTCGGTGACGGGTGATGATTCGCCAGCAGCCCCGCAGGTGGTTTTCGAATTGGGTGTACCGGTTCTGGGTATTTGTTACGGCATGCAGACCATGGCCGCACAGTTGGGTGGAAAAGTGGAAAATGCTGACCACCACGAATACGGTTATGCCAAAGTGCGTGCTCGCGGCCACACACAATTGCTGAAAAACATTGAAGACCACATTAGTGCTGAAGGTTACGGCCTGCTGGATGTGTGGATGAGTCACGGTGATCGTGTTGAACAATTACCGCCTGGCTTTACGTTGATGGCCTCCACCGAGTCAGCACCCATCGCTGGTATGGCCGACGAAGCACGTCGTTTTTACGGTATCCAGTTTCATCCCGAAGTGACCCACACTCACCAGGGCGAGCGTATTATCAACCGTTTTGTACATGATATCTGTGGTTGCGAAGGGCTGTGGACGGCTGGCAATATTATTGACGATAACATTCACAAAGTGCGCGAGCAGGTGGGCAAAGACGAAGTGATTCTCGGGTTGTCCGGGGGAGTCGATTCATCCGTGGTGGCAGCTTTATTGCACAAAGCCATCGGCAAGCAGCTCACTTGTGTGTTTGTGGACAATGGCCTGTTGCGTCTCAATGAAGGTGATCAGGTCATGTCCATGTTTGCCGAACACATGGGCGTTAAGGTTATTCGTGTTAATGCACAGGATCGTTTTATGGCGGCACTGGGTGGTGAAAATGACCCGGAAAAGAAACGTAAAATTATCGGCAATCTGTTTATTGATATTTTTGAAGAAGAATCCGCCAAACTGTCTAACGCCAAGTGGTTGGCGCAGGGCACTATTTATCCTGATGTGATCGAATCTGCCGGTGCCAAATCCGGCAAGGCCCACGTTATCAAATCACACCATAACGTTGGTGGGTTGCCAGACTATATGAAGTTAACGTTGGTGGAGCCGTTGCGTGAATTATTCAAGGATGAAGTGCGTAAGCTGGGTGTCGAGCTGGGTCTGCCTTATGACATGGTTTATCGCCACCCCTTCCCCGGCCCTGGGCTTGGCGTGCGTATTCTCGGTGAAGTGAAAAAAGAATACGCCGATATCCTGCGTCCTGCCGATGCCATCTTTATCGAAGAATTACATAACCACGACTGGTACCACAAAGTCAGTCAGGCCTTTACGGTGTTTTTACCTGTGAAGTCTGTGGGGGTTACCGGAGATGGTCGGCGTTATGATTATGTGGTGTCACTGCGCGCAGTGGAAACGGTGGACTTCATGACAGCACGTTGGGCGCATCTGCCCTACGAATTACTGGAAACTGTTTCGCGACGCATCATCAATGAAGTGCCTGGTATCTCCCGCGTGGCCTACGATATTTCCAGCAAGCCGCCTGCGACGATTGAGTGGGAATAAATCAGTGGAAAATAACGAGCGTCGGGAGGCCAGGAAAGCTCCGGGTAAAGCAGCCCCTGATGCATCGGCACTCGTCTCTGATGATTTAAAATGGATGCAGCACGCACTGGCGCTGGCGGTACATGCCGAAACTGAAGGAGAAGTCCCCGTAGGTGCGGTGATCGTACGTGATGATGGTATGATTGCTGAAGGCTGGAACCAACCGGTGATGAGTCATGATCCTACTGCGCATGCTGAAGTGATGGCGCTGCGTGCAGCAGGTCTGGCGGAAAAAAATTATCGTTTACCCAATACCACGCTTTATGTCACTCTGGAACCCTGTGTGATGTGTGCTGGTGCGATCATTCATGCGCGAGTTAACCGTGTGGTTTATGGTGCCGCTGATCCTCGTGTGGGTGCAGCAGGGAGTGCGTTTTCACTGTTGGGCAGTGATCAGTTTAATCATCGGGTGCGGGTTGAGGGGGGGATGCTGGAAAGCGAATGCAGTGGTTTGTTGCGGCGTTTTTTCAAAGCCCGGCGGTAACGCGGTTTGAAAATTTCTGCGTAATGGGTATGCTATGCGCTCTTTTTGGAGAGGTGCCAGAGTTGGCCGAATGGGCTTGATTCGAAATCAAGTGAACTCTCACGAGTTCCGAGGGTTCGAATCCCTCCCTCTCCGCCATACAGTTTGTTTCTTGTAAATATGGGGTTCATGCCATCATCTCGTATTTTTTTAGTCCCGCTTTTGGCAATCGTTGAATTACACTTCATTGTTGCTATTCGGGATATATCAAAATACACCTCGCCGGAGGAGATAAAATGAAAGTCGCCTATATTTTTTTCAACACAAGGCCATTCAGTTTCTTATAAGCTGGGCCAAATGATTTTGCCGCAGTTAGAAAATGGCATGCATGGTGTAGAAATCGTGGGAATGTTTTTCTTCGAAGGTAATAACTATGTATTGGTGGATGGCGACCTAATAGGGGCAAGGCTTGCAAAAGTTGCAAAGGACACTGGCATATTATTAATGGCTTGCGACAAATGCTGTTATGAAAGAGAAATAGATAAAAAATGAGTTGAAGAAGCTGTCATCGGTTGTTTTCCTAATTTATACGCCGCGCTTCCCCAAAATATGCCTGATCAAATTATCACTCTGTAAATATAATATACTCACCGCTGTTTTTCCCCATCACCCTCCAGGCATTGCGCCATATTTTGCTTGGCTGTGGCTGAGCATTTCAGATGTCCGCCCGGGTCATTGCCATGCAATTGTCCGCAGGTCTCGTAGGCACGGATTAATGCCCAGTTGCATTCAAGCTGACCGGATAGTGCTTCAAGCTGCTTGTCTTGCTGTTGGCGCTGTTGGGTGGACTGATCCAGTTTCTGCAATATTGACTGGAGTTGCTGCTGGTCACTTTTTCCTTTTGTAATATCTGTTTCGGCCAGGCCGAGTGTTGCTGAAAAACAGAGGAAAGTGATCAATATGACGGAATATATTTGCGACATGTGGTGCATAATGTAGAGCCATTGATAAATTTAAGGTCAAGGCACGCAGAATAACAGGCTAGCGGTTGTTTTTCAGGGGGTCGAATGTCAACTGTAATGAAAATAGACTTTAAATCAACAGGTTAACTATTTTTTCTTCGGTAGTGTTTGAAATGCCAGCGCATTATGTGTATCAAGTACGTACGCAGACATGCCGATGCCAATTATGAGATGTATTCGGCGTGGAGTTTTACGATGCGTTGGATAAATGCCGATGACGAAACAGAACCAGTGAAGGAATTATTCCGATAAATGAAACCTCTGCGCGTTTTATTAGTTGAAGATTCTGAAGACGATGCGGCGTTGACTTTGCGTCAGCTCAAAAAGGGAGGTTATGCAGCCTCTTTTAAAAGGGTGGATACCCCTGAGACCATGCGTGCGGCGCTGGAGGTGCGCGAATGGGATATTGTTCTTTCGGATTATAATATGCCGGAATTCAGTGGTTCTGCGGCATTAGTCTTACTGCGCTCAACGGGTATTGATCTCCCGTTTATTGTTATTTCCGGTGCCATGGGTGAAGAGTCCGCAGTCTCGTTAATGAAGGCTGGCGCACATGATTACATTATGAAGGATAATCTGGCGCGGCTGATTCCCGCCATTGAACGTGAGTTGCGCGAAGCCGAAGTGCGTCGTGCCCGTCAACGGGCGGAAGCGGACCTGCATTTATCAGCCAAGGTTTTCGAGTCCAGTGTGGAAGGAGTAATGATCACGGACCGGGAAGCGCAGATTCTGCGTGTGAACAAGGCTTTTACAGAAATTACCGGTTACTCAGAAGCGGATATTATTGGTCAATCCCCCAGCATTTTGCGGTCGGGGCGGCATGACAAGGATTTTTACTGCGGCATGTGGCAGTCCATTAATGATAATGGTTACTGGCAGGGTGAAATCTGGAATCGGCGAAAAAATGGTGAAGTATTTCCGGAATGGTTAACCATCAGCGCTGTGACAGATGCGACGGGGCAAATAACGCATTTGATTGGTGGCTTCACCGATATGAGCCAGCAAAAACAGGCGGAAGACCGTATCCAGCATCTTATGTATTACGATGCCTTGACGGATTTGCCCAACCGGGTGCTGTTTCGGGAGCGGTGCAAACAGGCGATGTCGCGCGCGCGGCACAGCGGCAAGCGTGTTGCTTATTTGCATGTTGATATTGACCGGTTTGTGACTATTAATGACACTCTGGGGCACCAGGTGGGTGACCGGTTGTTGCAACAGGTGGGACAACGTCTGGCAGGTTGTGTGCGCCAACAGGATTTGGTTGCACGCTTTGTGGGTGATGAATTTGGTGTTGGAATAACGGACGTTGATCGTGATGACTCGGTAGATGGTTTGTTACAAACAGTGGTTGGTGCTTTTGCCGAGCCTTTTTATATACAGAGTCGGGAAATTTTCTTAGTGCCGAGTATTGGCGTGTCTTTTTTCCCGGATGATGCGGTGGAATTTGATGAACTGGCGCGCTTTGCGGATACCGCATTGCATGTCGCCAAGCGTGATGGTGGTGCCAACTATCACCCCTATCAAAAATCCATGAATGCGGATGCAGATGACCGCTTATCAATGGAAAGCGCGTTGCGCCGTGCATTGGGGCGTGAGGAATTTCAGCTTTATTATCAGCCGCAGTTGTCACTGGAAACAGGCGCTATCATCGGTGTGGAAGCGTTGCTGCGCTGGCAGCGCAGCAGTGACGATCTGCTATTACCAGGAAAATTTATCCCTCTGCTGGAAGAAACCAGTTTGATTATCCCCGTGGGTGAGTGGGTTTTACGCCAGGCCTGCCGGGATTATCATGCCTGGATTGACGCAGGCGGCAAACCTGTGCCGATTGCCGTTAACCTGTCAGCGCGCCAATTCCGTGATAAAGGCCTGGTGGCGATGATTCGTCAGGTGCTTGCAGAAAATAATGTTGCAGCAGAAATGATTGAGCTGGAAATTACGGAAAGCTGTGTGATGGAAGACCCTGAAGAAGCGTTGTTAACCCTGGAGATTTTCCATGAAATGGGTATTCGTATCGCCATTGATGATTTTGGTACCGGTTATTCATCGCTGAGTTATTTGAAGCGCTTCCCGCTGGATGTATTAAAAATTGATCAATCCTTCGTTGCAGATATTCCGGCAGATGAAGATGATGCTGCCATTATCGATACAATTATTGCCATGGGGCACCGACTTAAACTGTCGGTAACCGCTGAAGGCGTGGAAACGGAAGCGCAAGCCGGATTCCTGCGCGAACATGGTTGTGACAATGTACAAGGCTATTTTTATGATCAGCCCATGTCCCATGAAGATTTTCTCCTGCGGATTTCTGATGTATAGGATGCAGAAAAAATGAACTGGGGATTGTATACGCGGGTTATTGTCAGTCTTGGCTTTGTGTTGAGCATTTCGATGTTGCTGTTGGGTTATGTGTTGTCACATGACTTTAATGAAACAGAAAAAATGGAAAGCATCATTCTGACGCTTGGTGGTATATGGCTGTTAGTGATGATGGTCATTCACCTGGTTTTACGCAGCACGATAAAACCGTTATCCGTGCTTACCAAGCACATTACGACTACGTCGTTTGAAATGTCTCATCGGGAAATCAGTGCAGATTTACGTACCAGAAACGATGAAATTGGCATATTGGCTTGTGCATTTGATGCAATGTTATCAAATCTTCAGAAATCCTATTCCAGCCTGGAAAAAAGAGAAGAGCATTACCGGCGATTGGTGGAAACAGCAAATGTCATTCCCTGGGAACTGGATTTAAACTCACGGCGTATAACCTATGTAGGTCCACAGGCGAAAGCCATGTTGGGTTATGAAATTAGCGATTGGTATGAAGAAAAATTTTGGTTGAATCATGTATGTGAAGAAGATATCGATCTGGCCGAGAAATTTTATCGCCATGTTGCCTCCATCGATGAAGGTCGTGAAATTGAATACCGAATCAATCATGCCAATGGCAAAGTGGTATGGGTGCGTGATTGTGTGCATAAATCAACGTATGACCCACGTTCCCCCACATTGCAGGGGCTGATGTTTGATGTTGATGAAAGAGTCAAGGCTCGTCAGGAGCTGCATCGTTATCGCGAGCACTTGGAAAGGGTGGTGAATGAGCGCACGGCTGAATTGTTAACGGTCAATCAGGAGTTACAGTCATTTGCGCATTCTTTGTCCCAGGATTTGCGTGTGCCGCTACGTGCTATCAATGGGTTTAGTGAAGCTATGCTGGAAGATTATGGCAATATTGTCGGAGATGAGGGGCGAAATTATTTAAAGAGAATCTGTGGCGGCACAAAAAGAATGGGAAAAATGATCGATGATATTTTGATTCTTTCCCGAGTCACCCGTAAAGAATTGTATCGGAAAACAATCAATCTTTCTCAAATGGCTGCTGAAGTAGAAAAAAACCTTAGAGAAGAATATGCGGGCCATCAGGTGGAATTCATTGTTGACAAGCAATTGACCGCTTATGGTGATGAAGAGTTAATGGAAATACTATTGCGCCACTTGTTGAGTAATGCCTGGAAATTTACTCAAAAAGTGGATCATCCACATGTTGAATTTACGAGTGAATTATCCGCAGGAAATATGGTTTATACGGTAAAGGATAATGGTGCCGGGTTTGACATGCAGTACGCCGAGAAATTATTTTTACCCTTCAGGAGATTACATAGCGTTGAGGAATTTGAAGGCGTGGGCGTTGGTTTGGCGGCAGTAAAACGCATTGTATTGCGACACGGTGGGAAAGTCTGGGGAGAAGGGAAGGTGGATGGCGGTGCTGTGTTTTGCTTCACGCTAGGGGAGTGTTCACCAGAGCAACAGAGTTCTGGTAAGAAAATTTTACTGGATAGCGACATCGCAGATATAAGTGGTGTGCGCTGACCACGCAAACAGTTTTACAAATCAAGTGTTATGAATGGATAAAAAAATAATAAGCAGAATGAAATATACCCATAGTGATTGAAGCTCAGGTATTAATCGCTATCGGTATATTTATTGAATAGCAAAAGAAGCCGGCTAGTATCGCTTTGTTGTGTGTCTGATGTTGTTAAGGTAATTTCGAGATGCATATATTTCAGAATGCAAACACATAAAAAATGGATTGTTTGCAGAGCTGGGGTATGCTGTGCATAGCATTATTTCGGTATTCTATTTTAGGTTATCGGAATAGCCTTTAAATGTTGTGTTATAACATTGTATTGATTGGATATATTAGAAAAATCGCTATTTCAATGTAATAGTTGTGGTTTTAGGGGGTATACATGGACTGGTATTTTACCGTCCATGTATAGCTGGAAAATAACCCTGTATCGACTAGATTAGAGGGAGAGCTTTTGCTTTTTGGGCAGGAACAACGATAAAGCGAAAGACAAAAGGGGAAATGGATGTCGGATAACGTTATTTTATTAGTTGAAGATAACCCGGATGATGAGGCTCTGACTCTGCGAGCCTTGAAAAAAAATAATATTCTTAATGAAGTGATTGTGGCGCACGATGGCGAAGAAGCGCTTGAATACTTGTTTGGCACTGGGAAATATGAGGGGCGTGACACCAATATTCAGCCCCAGGTAATTTTACTGGACTTGCAATTACCAAAAATCAACGGGCTTGAAGTGCTTAAACGTTTACGGGCGGACAAACGCACGATGTTGCAACCCGTGGTGATTCTCACTACTTCCAGCGAAGAAATGGACGTTATCGCCAGTTATGAAAACGGAGCTAATAGTTATACCCGTAAGCCAGTGGATTTTAATCAATTTATTGAAGCGGTAAAGCAGCTTGGTTTGTATTGGCTGGTATTGAACGAAGCACCTGTAAAGCGAGGGGGAAGTTGAGTATGACGGTATCGCTACGGGTTCTCCTTGTTGAAGACTCTGAAAATGACGCCATGTTGCTCAAGAGGGAGCTACAGCGTGCGGAATATGAACCGATTGTGCTACGGGTCGATGATGGCGAGTCAATGCAATTAGCTTTGCAAAATGAAAATTGGGATATCGTTGTCACTGATCATAATATCCCAGGTTTTAGTTCTGAAGAAGCGATTGCGATTGCACTGGAATGTAAACCGGATATTCCCATCATTATTGTTTCCGGCAGTATCGGTGAAGACATTGCTGTAGCTGCAATGAAAATGGGCGCGCACGATTATATTATGAAGGATAATCTTAAGCGTCTTGTGCCCGCCATTGAGCGAGAATTACGTGAAGCGGAAATGCGGCGCTCTCATCGGCTTGCGGAAGCGACAATTCATCATCTTGCCTATCATGACCAGTTGACCGGCCTGGTCAATCGTAATGAATTTGACCGACATCTCAACAATGCTTTGGATTCTGCCAAGTGTAATAATCTTTCTCATGTATTACTGTATTTGGACCTGGACCAGTTCAAAGTGATCAATGATACCTGCGGCCATCAGGCGGGTGATGAATTGTTAAGTCAGCTGGCATTGTTATTGCGGGAAGAGGTGCGTGGCAATGATATTCTGGCACGCCTGGGTGGTGATGAATTCGGCCTGTTGCTGGAAAACTGTCCCCTGGACAAGGCAAAGGTGATTGCCGAAGACCTGCGGGAACTGGTCAGCGATTTTCGTTTTGTCTGGCGTGATAAAAGTTTCAGTATCGGTGTCAGTATCGGTATGGCTAAAATCACCAAAGATGCACAAGGTGCTGATGAAGTACTGGGTGCCGCTGATATCGCCTGCTATGCAGCGAAAGATATGGGACGTGACCGGGTACATGTGTACAAAGATGATGACTCAGAATTGTTGCGGCGACAAACTGAAATGCAATGGGTTTCCCGTATAAAGGATGCGCTGGAGGAGGGGCGGTTTGTATTGCATCAGCAACAGATGCGTTCGCTCAGCCGCCTTAATGGTACGATTCAGTGCGCTGAGTTTTTGGTGCGCATGCTGGATGAACAAGATAATATTATTATGCCTGGAGCCTTTATTCCAGCCGCAGAACGTTACGGTATCATGCCCTTGCTGGATCGCTGGGTAGTACGTTCCGCCATCGCCTATCTTGCTGAAAATTTGTCAGAAAATGAAAAAAACGACAGCATATTTTTCATTAATCTTTCGGGTGGTTCACTCAGTGATAATGATTTTTCGACCTATATCCGGCAACAAATTACACACTATAATATTCCGCCTGAATTGTTATGTTTTGAAATTACTGAAACAGCAGCAATATCGAACTTAAGCGAGGCGGTTAAATTTATTAACGAAGTACGCGGTTTCGGTTGTCAGTTTGCATTGGATGATTTTGGTTCCGGGCTGAGTTCTTTTTCCTACCTTAAAACACTGCCCGTAGACTATCTGAAAATAGATGGCTCATTTGTGCGTGATATCGAAATTGATCCAATGAATTTCGCGATTGTACAGGCAATCAATGAAATTGGTCATGTTGCCGGTTTGCACACCATTGCAGAATTTGTTGAAAATGAAAAAACACTGGAAAGCCTGCGTGGCATTGGTGTTGATTTTGTACAAGGTTATTGTATTGCGCGTCCGTTGGCAGTGCATTCGAGAGTTTCCATCTAACCTGGCAATATGGTCGGCTGGAGAGGGGTGGCAAGGTGGGCGACTGATTTTCCTTTGCTGTGGGAAGAAATTTGACGTAACAGGTTGCCTGCAATACTGTTCAAGTCAGTCGCAATTTCCTCATTTTCTGTTTCGACGTTTTTCACACCATCAATAGGATTGTTGTTGTGTAATAAATAACCACCACATTCCAGCTTTAATGAGAGCAGAGCCTGCGCATTCTTGTATAAAAAACCAAAAAACCGTTTGGCTACCGTTTGAGTTTGTGCGCCAAGTATGACGACATAAATAGTAAAGCCAGCGTTGAGTGAGGCTATAAGCGCCAATCGCGCATAGGCAATGCGTACGCCGCTCAATGAGGCTTGTACGGCGATGAGCAAGCAATCGCTTTTTAGTATCAGTGTGGGTGATGGTGATGATGCCGGGATCAAACAATAATCAGGAAAATTGATTTTTTCATCATCGTTATGAGTGACTAATGTGGGCATTATATTGTTTGCCAGCACAGAAAAATCATTGGAAACCGTCAGGCAACTCTCAATTTTTAACACCATGCTGCTGCGGTTTTGGCAATTAAAGGCATGGCTCAATTCATAGGCAATATAGTCATCATTTCTTGAGCCCAGTAATACCGGGATAATGGTGGTATTTTTCCAGACTGGTGGATACTCGTTAATATCGCTGAGAAAATAATGGCTGATTTGGGCGAGGTGGTGTTTTGCTAATGTAGTGCTACTTCCAGCATACGCATTATTAGGGGGTATTTTTGACATAGTGCAAATCCATTGTGTTTGTATATTATGCCCACTACCTGCATGGAACCTGGGATTCAGCCACTGAATCCACCGACCAGTCTCAAATTAATGGTGCGACCAATCGATCACTGGTTAACGGCTATGTTTTTATGAGTGTTTTCCGGTGCGGTAAAAAGTTCTTCTTGCTTCGGCTCTATAATGCCTCGGCTTGTTGCTGCCTCGCGTTCCAGTTCTGCCACGGAATAAACCCATTCCTGACCGGTGAGCGCCTCGAAAGTGGTTTCCTGGTGTAGTACCAGAATCATGTCACCTGTGGCAACGAGGGACAGCTCAGTGAGTGGTATGTTGCAAGAGGGCAGAAAATCAGTCAAAGACGTAATACGTCTGCGGATACGCTGCACTGAAACACCTGCATCAATCAATTTCCGGGCAGTTTTGAGTATCAATAAGTCGGCAAAAGAATAACGCGCATGTCCACCAGCGGTACGCTGTTTGGGAATGACCAGACCCGTTTTTCGCCAATAACTGAGTTGACGCTGACTGAGCCCGGTGATGCGCATCACCTGCTGACAGGTATAACCTGTTTCGTTCATTCCCCTTCCCTCATTGTCTTTTTAGTGGGCGCAGCATTGTAATAGTTGTTGTTAAGCCTCCTTCAGCTGTTCGCTATCAACAATAGGTGCTTGATATCAGTAAGGATTCAGTGCAGTGTGGTCGGTGGCTGAGGAATGTCAAGGAAAAGTAGACAAAAAATACCCTTTTTGTTCATTTTGAGATTAGGCATATTCTGGTGCAATACGAAGATTGCAGCCTTTATCTTGAATGAGAAATAAGGAATCAATAAATATTATTTTTTAAAATAATGGCGGGCTGTTAATGTGTGTCCCACATGCCCCCTACATGTGACTGCTTCTGAAAGAGCGACAAAAAACCGCAACGCCCCCATCGTTGCGGTTTTTTGTTTTTCCTTGTCTTTGGGTTCTGGATTTTGCAGATGCAATTTATGAAATTGCGCCATTTGAACGTATACCCAATTAAAATGCTCAAAAAAGGCTTTGCACATTTTCGTGTGGCAGGTAATATAGCCAGATACCCCGGATTAGGGAGGGGGGGAAAGTGTTTGCCCTGACGGGTTCAGGGCATACGCTTTTTTTAGTACACGGCTGATGGTCTTTCAGTCGCCACCTTTAATCTCTTTTTTCTATGTATCACCTTTCAACGTTTTTGGTGTCTTTGCTGATTGATTTGTATAGACCGCATGTGTCTGTTTTATGATCAGGCATTTTCTGGCTTTCCAGAATTGATCGGCTGGGTTACCGTACTTGTCACCGGAACGTACAGTATTGCCCTGCACGGACGATGTTGATTGCGAGTAGGAATAATTGAAAGCAACCAACCATATAACAATCTGGGAATCTGCCAAGCAATGACCTCAACCAGTACAGACGATATCCTGAAGTCGGCTTACGTGCTGCTCGACAGCGCCGTACTGTCGTACAGGGGTGAGCCAACGGGCACCGCTGCGGCATTGGATGACCGCGTTGCTGCACCGAATTACGAAGAATGTTTTGTTCGTGATTTTGTGCCGAGCGCGCTGGTGTTTTTGTGCGATGGCAAGCCTGAAATCGTACGCAACTTCCTGAAAATGGTCGTCAGTCTGCGGCATCAACAACCCGTTATGGAAGGTCACGAACGTGCGCTGGGTCTGATGCCAGCCAGTTTCCGTGTGCCGGGTGAACAGGATAAAAACGGCACACCCACCGCTGATTTTGGCGAATTGGCTATTGGCCGGGTCGCACCTGTGGACTCCGCAATGTGGTGGGTGATCCTGCTGCGTAGCTATGTGTTGGTAACAGGTGATGTCGCACTGGCCCACAGTGAAGAATTTCAGGAAAGTATGCGTTTTACCCTGGATTTGTATTTGAAGGAAAGCTTTGAAACCTCGCCTGCCATGCTGGTGCCGGATGCCTCGTTTATGATTGACCGGCGCATGGGAGTGTACGGCCACCCACTGGAAATTCAGGCACTGCTGTATGGCATGCTAAGTACCGCGCAGGAACTGTTGTTGCCCACGCCGGAAAATGAACGTCTGCTGTCCAACAGTAAAAAGCGCATGCAAACCCTGCGCTCTTATGTACGCATTTATTATTGGCTGGACTCCCAGCGCCTGAACGAAATCCATCGCTTTCGATCCGAAGAGTTTGGTGAAGATGCCGCCAATCACTTGAATATTTACCCCGAAACCATTCCTCCCTGGATGGACGGCTGGCTACCACCAAACAGTGGCTATCTGGTAGGAAACCTTGGTGTCGGCCGTATGGATTTTCGGCTGTTTTCATTCGGTAATCTGCTGGCAATCATGTTTGGCCTGACCACCGACACGCAGGCCGAGAAAATCATGAACCTGTATGAAGGCCGCTGGAGCGAGCTGGTGGGCGAAATGCCATTAAAAATTGTTTATCCTGCCCTGGATGGTGACAAATGGCGTTATACCACAGGCAGTGACCCCAAAAATGTGCCCTGGTCATATCACAATGGCGGCAGTTGGCCGTGTTTGATCTGGGCATTTGTGGGAGCCGCCGTGCGTACTGGACGGCATGATCTTGCGCGAAAAGTGATGGCGCAATCCATGGAAAAATTATGTCATGATCAATGGCCGGAATATTATGATGGAAAAAACGGCAGCCTCATCGGACGGCGTTCCAACCTGAAACAAACCTGGTCAGCCAGCGCAATAATTCTGGGTCACCAATTCCTGGAAGACCCGGATGCCCTGGCGGTGTTTGAATCCATTAATTTCTGAAACAGACAAAATAAAGAAAAAGAAACCATCGTGTCATCACCCATTAAACCAGATCAGCTTAATTTCCCAAAAGCGTCCCCTCAAGCGGCCAAAGTGCTCAGCTATTTATCGAGTGAAGACCCGGACATGAATGAAGTGAACAAGATCATGATGCAAGACCCGGTGCTTGCAGGCACTTTGCTGCGTTATGCCAATTCCCCGCTGTATCGACGTGGTGGTGAAATCAGTAACGTACCCGCAGCAACGCGGATGATCGGTATAAAAAATGTGCGTAGCGCCGTGGTGATGACGACCCTGCGCGCAACCTGTCCCGCAGAAAGTGAACTCACAAAAACCATTTTGCAGCACGCGTTAGGGATTGCCACACTGTGCAAATTGATCGCCAAAAAAAGCTGCCCGGCAGCAGCAGATGATCTGGAATTGCTGGGACTCATTCATGATATTGGCATGATAGTGCTGGCCTGTAATGTTGAAGATGAATACCGGGCTTTGCTGGCGCACGCGCAGACTGAAAATATTGCGGTGGATATACTGGAAAAAAGGGAATTTGGTTTTACGCATGACCAGATAGCCGTCAGAGCCCTGCATGAATTTCGACTGCCAAAACGTCATGAAAACGTATTGACCCATTTTCATCAGCCACCCGATGACAATGAAACAGATGATGAATTAAAAAAAGAACGCGCTGTACTGGTATTGGCACATCGATTATTGTTCGACATGCGTGGTGGTGATGTTTGTGCCGAAACACTTTTTGAATCAACCGACGAGCTTATGCATACGTTGAGTCTTGATGAAGATGCATTGGAAGCTATTCGTGAACAGGCTCTGGCGCATTTTTCTGATTTTACGGGATAATCCCGGACACATTTTTCTTTTTTCACTTCTTTCTGTTTTGGTATTTCCTGATTATGGCTTTAATTAAATTTGATGATGTTTCCCTGGCTTTTGGGCATGTTGCCCTGCTCGACAAAGTTGCTTTGCAAATTGACCCCGGTGAGCGGGTTTGTCTGGTGGGCCGCAATGGCACGGGAAAATCCACCCTGATGCAGATTTTACGAGGCGCAGTCAGCCCGGATGACGGCAGTGTATGGCGTCAGCAAAATATCCGTATCGCCTGGCTTGCACAGGAAGTACCCGCAGACCAGACGCAATCCGTATTTGATGTAATTACCGGCGGACTGGAAGGTGTAGGAGCCTTGCTGGCGGAATATCACCATGTCGTATTGTCGTTGGAAGAAGATGCTTCACCCGCCGTGCTGGAACGTCTTGCCGAATTGCAAAACAAACTGGAAGCTGAAGATGGCTGGCGACTGGAGCAAAAAGTTGAAGACGTGATTTCACGACTGGAACTGCCTGCTGATAAATTGCTATCGGAATTATCCGGTGGGCTGAAGCGTCGAGTGATGCTGGCGCAAGCGCTGGTGACCGAACCGGACCTGCTGCTACTGGATGAGCCTACTAACCACCTTGATCTGGCCGGTATTCAATGGCTGGAAGATTTTCTGTTGAGCTGGAATGGCAGCGTGTTGTTTATCACCCATGATCGCGCCTTCCTGCAAAAACTGGCCACACGCATTGTGGAGCTGGATCGCGGCAATCTTACTTCCTGGCCTGGTGATTACAAAAATTACCTGCAAAAGAAAGAAGAAGCACTGGCTATTGAAGCCGATCACAATGCCAAATTTGACAAACGTCTGGCGCAAGAGGAGGTGTGGATACGCCAGGGTATCAAGGCGCGCCGTACCCGTAACGAAGGCCGGGTGAGAGCGTTGCAATCCATGCGTCGTGAATACAGCGACCGACGCAAAGTACAAGGTAAAGTCAGCCTTAACCTCGAAAATGCCGAACGTTCCGGCAAGCTGGTGGTAGAAGTGGAGAATGCCAGTGCAGGTTACGACGGCACAACCATCGTGCGTGATTTTTCCACACGGATCCAGCGCGGTGACCGCATCGGCATCATTGGTCCCAATGGCGCGGGTAAAACCACATTGCTGAAATTATTGCTGGGAGAATTGGACCCGACACAGGGCACAGTGCAGCTTGGCACCAAACTGGAAGTCGCTTATTTTGACCAGCAGCGAGCCGTGCTGGATCCGAAAAAAACGGTCATGGACAACCTCAACTCCGGCAGTGATACGGTCACCATTAATGGCCGCGAAAAACACATCATCAGTTATTTACAGGACTTTTTGTTTCCGCCACAGCGAATACGCTCACCGGTATCATCACTCTCCGGGGGAGAGCGTAATCGCCTGTTACTGGCACGCCTATTTACACAGCCCGCCAATTTGCTGGTTATGGATGAACCGACCAACGACCTCGACGTGGAAACCTTGGAATTGCTGGAAGAGCTATTGAGCGAATACAAGGGAACACTATTATTGGTTAGCCATGACCGTGCCTTTCTCGACAACGTAGTGACTCGCACCCTGGTCTTTGAAGGACAGGGTACAGTGAATGATTATGTGGGTGGGTACGACGACTGGTTGCGTCAGCGCCAGCAGCCTGGTTCACAGATTGCGGCTAAAAAAAATAAAGCCAAAACAGAAAAACCCGGATTAGAAGAAGTCAGCGCAGAACAAAAACCGGCGGCAGCCAAAGTAAAAAAACTTAGCTACAAGGCGCAACGGGAACTGGATGGTCTGCCTGCACGCCTTGAATTACTGGAAACAGAGCAAAACAGTTTGCAGGCACAGATTGCAGCCCCCGAATTTTATCAGCAGGATAAAAACGACGTTGCCAAAATACTGGAAAAGCTTGAACGGGTAGGCAATGAGCTGGAGCAGTGTTTTGCGCGCTGGGAAGAGCTGGAAGCAGAGCAGGCAGGCTGATTGGGAGAAGTTTTGGGCACCGGATGTTGTTTCGTGCGCGCTCCAGTTTCTGTATAGAATCGATAGTTTGAATGAGCGGCCAGTTTTTTAGCCAAGTATTCCTGTTTTCATCTTCCAAAAATCAGGTGACTGGCCTGGGTATACCGCTTTTCTCGTTTTAACCACCAGCGACAGACGCTTCCCTTAAATACCTTATTTTTTTAATAAATTTAATGTGTTGCCCGGAGTCTGGCGACGAGCTGTAATGATTCGCTAACAGAATGATTTGGCCCTTGATTTACATTAATTCCCGCAAGTATTTAAACAATGCCCTCGCCGATTTTGGCGGTTTGTTTCCCAGCATTTCTTTTTTCGCATTACGCACCAGTTGTCGCAGGTATTGCCGGTCCGCATTTGCAAATTCGGCGACCAGTTCAGCGAGTGTCGCATCCCCATCCTCAAGCAGGCGGTCACGCCAGCGCTCAATATGGTGCAGGGTGGCAACGGCCTGTTTGGATTGTCCGGTGAGGGTGTCCAGTTGTTCGCGAATTTCTTCGGCATTTTCGGAGCGCATGCGTTTGCCAATGTATTGCAATTGGCGTTTAAGTGCGCCGTGTTGATGAATGTGCCGCGCTTCGGCAATAGCGTCATACAATGCTTCAGGCAGCTCGATGTTGGCAAACTGTTCATTGGGGAGGTTGACCAGCTCTTCACCCAGTGCTTGTAGCGCATGCATTTCTCGTTTGACTTGGGATTTGCTTTTTTCTGCGTCGGCATCACCAGTGGGCTCGTCAATAAAAGGCATTTTTTTATTCATATTTTTTTTCACACGCTTCACAGCAACACCTGCTCAATGCCGCCCTGGTTAATGTTGGCGATAAATTGTTGCTGCCAGTCTTCGCCCAGTAGGCCTCTGGCGAGTTCGACGACGATGTAGTCGGTTTCCAGTCCTGTGTCATCGGCATAACGTGACAGGCCTTGTTGGCAGGCAGGGCAGGAGGTGAGTATTTTGACGTTACCGGCTTTTACTTTGTCTGCACCGGTGAGTTGTTTGATGCCGTTGTGTAATTCTTCCTGTTTGCGGAAACGTATTTGGGTGGCGATATCAGGACGCGATACGGCAAAGGTGCCTGCTTCGCCGCAGCAGCGATCTGAGGATACGACATCCGAACCCATCAGTGTAGAGGCAACATTGATGGGTGCGTAAGTTTTCATCGGGCTGTGGCAGGGATCGTGATACAGGTATTGTGTGCCATTGCTGTTGTCCAAAATCACGTTTTTTTCCATCAGGTATTCATGAATGTCCAATAGTCGGCAGCCAGGAAATATTTGCTGGAAACGATATTTTTGCAGTTGATCCATGCAGGTGCCGCAGGAGACGATGACGGTTTTGATGTCCATGTAGTTCAGGGTGTTGGCCATGCGGTGAAACAGTACCTGATTATTCACTGAAATTTGCTGACCTTTTTTGGTGTCACCACCGGAGGTTTGCGGGTAACCGCAACACAGGTAACCGGGGGGCAATACGGTTTGTGTGCCGATGTTATGCAGCATGGCCAGTGTGGCCATGCCGATCTGGCTGAACAGGCGTTCTGATCCGCAGCCGGGAAAATAAAATACGGCATCACTTTGTTCGTTGACCTTTTTCGGGTCGCGCAGAATGGGGACGTTTTTGGCGTCTTCCAGTGACAGCAGTTGGCGCATCGTTTTCGGCGGCAGCTTGCGGGGCAGAGGTTTGTTAATGAAGTTAACAATTTGTGTGGTGGTGGTCATTTTGCCGGTGGTGGCGGCAGGGCGGAATTTTTTTCGGATAAGCCCGAGTTTTTTCGCCCAGCGATAAGCCATGTTTTGGCCACGGAATCCCCATTGCAAGAGCATTTTATACATCAGATTAATGGTGCGTGGATCGGTAGCATTGAGATAAGCCATGGAGGCGCGGGTACTGATGCTGGTGTGTTTTTTGCCGAAGGATTTGAGCAGGCTGCGCATGCGAATCGATACGTCACCGAAGTCGATATCCACCGGGCAGGGAGCAAGGCATTTATGGCAGACGGTGCAATGGTCGGCAATGTCGTTCATTTCATCGAAGTGGCGAAGAGAGATACCGCGCCGGGTTTGTTCTTCGTATAAAAAGGCTTCGATAATCAGGCCCGTGGCGAGAATTTTATTGCGCGGTGAATACAGCAAATTGGCGCGGGGAATGTGAGTGGTGCAGACCGGTTTGCATTTGCCGCAGCGTACACAGTCTTTAATGTCGTCGTTGAGTGCGCCCAGTTCGCTGGCTTCAAGGATGAGTGCCTCTTGTTGCAACAGGCGTAATGAAGGCGTGTAGGCGTTGTCCAGTCCTGAGCCGGCCAGTAGCTTTCCAGGATTGAATCGTTCTTCGGGATCGACGGATTTTTTATAGTCTGCGAAGGCGGCAATGGTGGCCTGATCCAGAAATTGCATTTTGGTGATGCCGATACCGTGTTCACCGGAAATAACACCGCCCAGTTTTTGTGCGGTTTCCATGATACGTTTTACCACATGTTCTGCTTCGTGCAGCATGTGGTAGTCGTTGGAGTGTACGGGAATGTTGGTGTGTACGTTGCCATCCCCGGCATGCATGTGAGTGGCGACGAACAGGCGCGAGTTGCGAATATCGCCATGGATGACATCGAGTTTTTCCCGTACAGCGGAGAGTTCGCGGCCATTGAAAATCTGTTTAAGCGGTTGCTCGATATCGTTGCGATAAGAGATACGCAATTCGCGACGTTGCAGCAAACGGAACAGACTTTGTGTGCCGCGCGGTGGTGTCCGGTCCGCAAAAATATCCGGGTGGTTTTCGGCGGGGTCGTCGAGATTGTCCAGCACCGTTGTCCAGCGAGATTTTATGGTGGAGAGATGTTCGTGCGCCGCTGTTTTTTTATTGGCGAGTATGGTGTCAATTTCTTCGCAGGGGACATCGCCAGGTTCGTAGTCGGTGACTTGTTGATGTTCAGGCATGTCGCTGTCCAGGTACTCGAGCACGGCATCAATCATGCGTAATTTATTGCGCGTGGAGTATTCGATATTGATGCGTTCGATCACTTCGTTGTAGTCCGCCAGCCGGTCCAGCGGGATGACCACATCTTCGTTGATTTTAAAGGCGTTGGTGTGGGCAGCAATGGCGGCGGTGCGGGCGCGGTCTAACCAGAAGCGGTGACGGGCTTCGGGGCTGACGGCGATGAAGCCTTCCGCGTCGCGGGCATTGGCCATGCGCACGACCGTGGAAGCGGCCTCGGCGACCTGATCAGCATTGTCGCCAACGATGTCTATCAGCAAAATCATTTTCGGCATTTCACGGCGCGGTGCTTTGGTGCTGTATTTTACCGCATGGACATAGCGTTCATCGAGGTGTTCCATGCCTGCCAGTTTTACCTCCGGCAGGGCATCGAGATAATCTTTTGTTTCGACGATAGCGGGTACTGCGCGTTGCAAGTCATCACCAAAAAATTCCAGGCACACAGTGCGGATGTGCTGCGGCATTTTGTGCAAAATGAAGACGGCAGATGTGATCAGACCATCGCAACCTTCTTTTTGCACGCCGGGCAGGCCACCGAGAAACTTGTTGGTAACATCTTTACCCAAACCCTGTTTGCGTAATTCCGTCCCGGGGATGCGCAGGATTTCCGGTTCATCTTTGGGTGTTTTGCCATCGGCTTCAAAGTGATTGATGCGGAATGTCGCTTCGGGCTGTTCATGAATTTTGCCGAGATTGTGACTGAGACGCTCCACTTCCAGCCAGTGCCCATCTGGCATGACCATGCGCCAGGAAAGCAAATTATCCAGCGTGGTTCCCCATAACACGGCTTTTTTGCCACCGGCATTCATGGCGATATTGCCGCCGATGCAGGAGGCATCTTGCGACGTGGGATCAACCGCGAATACGTAGCCGCTAGCTTCGGCGGCTTCTGAAACGCGCCGCGTGACCACACCGGCTTCGACCTGGATAGTGGCAACCTTGTCTTCGACGCCTTCAATATGGCGTAGTTTGACGGAAGTGAGTGCCTCCAGTTTTTCAGTGTTAATCACCGCGCAATGTGTTTTTAAGGGCACGGCACCACCGGTATAACCTGTGCCACCACCACGAGGAATGATGCCTAACCCCAGTTCCACACAGGCTTTTACCACCTTGGCCATTTGGGCCTCGGTATCCGGGGTCAGTACGACAAAGGGGTATTCAACACGCCAGTCGGAAGCGTCGGTGACGTGGCTGACTTTGGCCAGTCCCCCGAAATCAATATTGTCGCGACGGGTGATGCGTGAGAGTTTTTGCAGGACTTTGCGGCGTAACACCTGCTCTGCGGCGAACTCATTCTCAAAATTACGAATGGCGGTTTGTGTTGCGTCTACCAACTCTAGTGCAAACGGGTTTTTCTCGGCGCGGGCGATGATCTGGTTCAGGCGGTGATGTAGGGCATGTATCAGTGACTCGCGGCGTTTCGGGTTTTGCAACAGGTCATCCTGGATAAAGGGGTTGCGAGTGACTACCCATAAGTCACCCAGCACTTCAAATAACATGCGTGCCGAGCGACCGGTGCGGCGGCTGCCGCGTAGCCGGTTTAATGTTTCCCAGCATGCATGACCAAGAAAACGAATGACAATTTCGCGGTCGGAGAAAGAAGTATAGTTGTACGGAATCTCGCGCACGCGAGTGCCTACGTTAGAAGGAGTGGGTGTTGTCATGAGGTTTGCGAGTGGTTCCTGAAGGTAAATGGTGAATCATGCTTGGCGCGTATGGTTTTTAAAGTTACTGAGAAGCTAAAAGGCGAAGTTTAACACAGGCCGGACATTCTCCTGCCGGGTTGGCAAGAAATGTTGGGAATGGTGTTGACCCACTGAAATCGGTGTGTATAATGCGCCCCTCGCTCGACTGAGGTTGGCGATGCAGTAACGGCGGCAATGTTCATTTTTTAACTCGGTTTGAAAAGAGTTAAAAAAAAGCTTGACGCCAAGCGAGGTTAACGTAGAATGCGCGCCTCGCTGTTGAGCAACCAAGGTTGTTCAGCAAGAGTTTCAGGCCAAACGGCAGGAAACAAATTGTCGGTCTATTGACGACAACGCAGGATGATGTCACTATTGTCCGTCTTTGCTTCAAGGCAAGCAAAGTAGCTCTTTAACAATATAAGATTAGGTAATTTGTGTGGGCACTTGCGCCGATAGTTTGATGTACAAAAAACTGTTGATGTAAGTGACACCAAGTCAGTAAATTCATTGAGAATTAACTGAGTTTTGGATCATCTTCATCGCAAAAGGTTTGATTGCTACCAAAGCAGTCACAAGCTATGCAATTGAAGAGTTTGATCATGGCTCAGATTGAACGCTGGCGGCATGCCTAACACATGCAAGTCGAACGGT
>JAKISS010000002.1 GCA_021648485.1 Gammaproteobacteria bacterium | reverse complement strand
CTTTGATCAGTGACGAACAGTATTTACTGACCTGCATGCGCTATATCGAATTGAACCCGGTTAGGGCAAATATGGTAAGTTTGCCGAGTCATTACCGCTGGAGCAGCTACCGGTATAACGCGCAGGGTAAGGTTGATAACTTGGTGACTGAGCATTCGTTGTATACGCAAAATAGGGGACAGTTCTCGAATTGTAATGTCCGACGACAACATTTATATACAAATGATACAATGCGAGAACTGACCCCATATTCCTCAATGCGAGAACTGACCCCATATTCCTCATATTCTTGGTGGAAAGTGCGATTGCCGTTTGGAAAATAAACGACCCCATTTACATTTATGGAACATCAGGCTCATGTTACATTTTTTTGCAGGCCGTTGAGTGGTAGAAGCCACTGCACCTTACGGTGGGTTTTACCGGTAACGGAGGCATGTTGCAGAAGACGTTGTGTGAATTGGCGGGTGGCCAGTATTTTTGTTTTGGTATGCATACTTAAGAGCTCTGACCTCTTAACTGAAGCTTTGGACTGGCCACCGGGGTTAGAGACCCTCGGCTACCCAATTAGTAAATTTCAACTGCTCCCACTCGAATTCCATGTTAAGTTTTTCCATGCAACTGTAAGTGGTTTTATTTCCGAAACGATTAACGTGGCCTTATTGTCATCGTCTAACAGTATGTTGCCATTTTCATCTGATTTTGGAAGGCCAATAAGATCTCCTCCTCCAACTGACAGTTCATATTTATCTGAAACAGCCAGTCCTTTATAAGTTGCTGGCTGTATTACACCATCAATACCTTCAAGTATAATACCACCTAAAGCAACAGCCGCACCCGCTACAGCCGTTCCTGCGGAAAGAGCTGTTATCATCCCTACGGCGGCCAGTGATGCTCCAGAACTTACTCCTGCCGTGACTGGAATTAATATCAAACCTGCCACAGCGACAACTGCACCAGCACCAATACCAACCAAACCCAATATATTGAGCGCATCAGCATCATGGTTAAATTTATTTTCAGAGTTAGGCGCAGATACAACAGCTGTAAAATCAGACCCTCCGATACCAAACTTATCAAAATTATAACTCCTACCAGGGGCTAAATCATTTTTATAGTATTGAATAATCCCTTTCCAAGACATAGCGACATGAATTGTGTATGCAGTATTATTGGTTACTTTTATATCACTCATTACTTCCTCCTAAAACTTCCACTGGTTTTGCTAAAAAATAAGTATTTATACCCCGCACACAAACCAGCATAGGGTATAAATACCTGTTGGACTATGCCGTTCCTCTACCGAGGCAGCAGTCTATGGGATTGTATTGAAAAGGATGGGACTTGTCGAAGTGCTTTACACAAAAGGGAGGACTCCAGATTAACAATTCACCCGGACAGGGTCAGCATTAGTTTTCTTAAGGAATTACACTGATTAAAAGGAATTAACCATGCTCAAATCCCGTTATGCCCAGGTTTCGCTGGGGCGAAACCCAAAAGGTCGAAAGAAAATAGGGGCCAGTTCTCGAATTGTAATGTCCGACGACAACATTTATATACAATTGATACAATACGAGAACTGACCCCATATTCTGCTTATTCTGGACCCCATATTCTGAATGGATACATCATGAAGCCATGATGCGACAGAAAGTAGAGTATATTCACCAAAATTCGGTGAAATCAGGCTATGTTGATGAAACGGAGCATTGGCGTTACTCCAGCGCAAGAAATTATGCGGGCTGCTCGGATTGCTGGCGGCGTGTAAGCAGTGGTGAGTTTGGTATGCATACCCAGACTTGCCGCGTCCTACTCACACCCCTCACCTGCATCCATGCAGGAACGTGGGAACGAAGGTGCCAGCAAACAACTGGCGTGGGTGACTCCTGCCAACCCGAGAACCCCCAGTCCTTTGCCTTTTAGTATGGGCATGAAGAAATTGGCTATTAAAACTACGCCTCGTTCCCACGTTCCGCGTGGGAATGCAGTAGGGTAGTAGGTAGGGTGCGCTGCGCGCACCAGAATATGGTTATAAACCTTTCACATTAAAACTATCTCATTTAAGCTTGCAAGCCGCTGAACGGGGCATTGTTTCCAGCACCTGGAGATCAAACAGAAAGTTGACTCCAATACCGAGCGCCGTTTTTCCGTACTTGAGCGTGACTGAGAGCGGTGGTTTAAGTTGGCAAAAGGGCAGCTTCAGGTTTATTAAAAATCAGGTATTGAAGCCCCCGAATACGTTTCATATTTTATCGTAGAGATGCCAGGCAAAATGTTGATGGTAGAAACCAAAAGCACCCAGCACAGGGACGACAATGGTGAGCGGAATAGTGATGGAGGGTTTTGTGCAGCGGTTTACGTATACGTTGGAGTAGGATTGTATTCAATATCGGTCTCGTTCCCATGCACCAGCGTGGGAATCCATACGGTGGTGGAAAAATAATGTGCGGTATGGGTTCCCACGGAAGACCGCGGGAACCACCGACCAGAACAAAACATAGTATAAATAAGGAGACTTTATGCTCAAAAAGAAAGAAGGTTCATTTTTTATCAAAAAAGAGAGCTGGGGGAGCTTTTTGATTCATCTTATGATTTAGATGTCAATCTTTTCAGAGGCATTAACCCAAATAATAATAGTCCAGCGCTTTACCCAATACTTAAATCTTTCCTTCTTTCAGATGGCAGGGTACGCAATGAGGATATAAAAACGTATAAGAAAAGAGATGTTTTGTGGGTTGACTGCAAAAGTGGTGGGATATCGCTTTTTGATAAAAAAGGAATTCCGGTAAAGTCATGGGACTGTTTCATGCTGGGAAAAAAAATACCTTTCGGTCTTGTTATAACTAAAGACAGTTATAAGAAAAATTTCAAAGCTACACATTATACAATCAGGCCAAATTGGGATATGCCCGTTAAGAATTTTTGTGTTCTTTTAGATGAAATAGCTAAAGATATGAGGAGTGTTTGAAATGCTTGAGTTAGGCGATTTATTAAATTTAATCAGGCTTACAGAATTAGAAATATGCTCGCTTAAGGCCGAAATTGAAAGTGAAAATGAAGAAGCGAAAAATAATGCTGGTGAGATAATAGTTCAATTTGATGAGTTATCAGTAAAGTTGCGAAAGATGTATGAAGAAGCGAGACCTGATGATAGTGACCTTCCAGAATATGAAGAGTATATGAAAGTTATTGCTAGAAATGTTTAGCAAGTTTGAGGGGGAGTGATAATGAGTGGTGAGATTACGAAAATTGATTCAATAAAAAACATGGCAGTTTTTCAGGATTTTCGGTGGGTATCATCCGTAAGAGATAAAGGAAACAATGTTGCAGAGTTTAAAAAAAAATCAAAATTTTGTATGGCCAGAAATTATTCTGGGAAGACAGAAATATTGGGGTCAGTTCAGGGCGGGTGATGGAGACCCAGGAATAACAACATTGTGGCGGGGCTGGAAGCGACTCAATGATATTTCGCGAGGCTGGATTCTTGCGCAAAGTATATAACTTATGGGTAATAGAAAGGTGTTGTGGGGGCCGAGGGTTAGAGACCCTTGGCTACCCGATTAGCACAAAATCAGCCTGCTAATGCTTTGAGGACAGCCTCTGGTTCTTTTTCAACAACATTGAGAAGAACCAATGCCGGGCCACGCGGGACACGGTCTCCCCGCTCCCAATGCCTCAATGTACTAATGCTGATGCCAAATGCGGAAGCGAACTCTGCTTGAGTCATTTCCATTTTTTTGCGGATGTTTTTTACATCAACCGGGGAAAATTCGTGAACAATAGCTTCCCCACACTCCCCTCTGGAAAAGGAAACAGCCTCATTCAAACCTTGTTTTATACTATTGAAACAATCTGACATATTAACCACCGTGACTTTTGGCCAAAATCCGAACCAGTTTGGCCAACTCATTTCGCTCTGCCTTTGATAAATTAGCCTTTTCACTCTTGCCAAAGAGCGAAAGCAGGAATAGTGGTGTCGATTTGCCATGGTAGTAATAGATAACCCTGACACCACCGCTTTTCCCTTTGCCACCCGATGCCCACCTGAGCTTTCTGATACCACCCGTACCCCGCATAATAGCGCCCGATAATGGATGTAAAGCCAGATAGCTGATAACAGCCTGTTTCTCCGCTTCGCTTAGAAATGCTTCAGACTTGCGACAAAACTCCGGCAATTCAACTACTGTGTGCATATTCTAATTGTAATCCACTGGATTACTTTGTCAAGGCAGGCTATCTATTTGCTTTTTGTGCTAACGGCTGAACTCAGCCGCCGGCGTAGCCGGTCGGCTGGAGTGAATAGTTAGAGTGGGCCAGGAGGACAAGTTCTCGCACGGCAGCGAGCAGTGCGCCGGACCCTTGCCCGATAATACCACCGGACTTGGCTGCCACCCGGGAATGTGACGAAGCCCCGGAGAACAAAACCAGGGGGCTTGCTTCCCCGTGCTCCGCCCGCTGAAACCCCGGCGGGACCCGATAGCGCACGGAAACAGCAATGGGAGGCCGGACTGGAACGAAGGCTGCGGTGGTGAATATGCCATGAATACCGAACCCCCTTCTCGGTCTCATTATTTCCGGCTGGGCCGGTCTGCTCTAACGCCTCGCATCAGCGGGCGTAAAAAGGGACGCAGTTTTTGCAAGAATATTGGGGTCAGTTCTTTAATTGTACATTTGCATATAATAACTTTATTGTTGAATGTTATAATACGAGAACTGACCCCTTTGCTTTTCGTTTTTACGGTTCATTATTATCTTCATACATCATGCCTCTTATTTCTTCTTCAATGTCTATTTCGAAATATTCGACGGCATCATATTGACTAGTTGAAACATATGTATCACCCAAGCCACATGCTACCAATTTTGAGTAACCCGCGATTTTTAAACCACAGGCTATACACTCGAAATTAGCTGGTAACATTGTTTGCTTTTCAATTATTCCATCTTCGTCGACGGTTGTTTTAGGAGCTCCACTGGAACTACCGTGCACTAATGCAACGCTATTGCATGACGGGCAATTTACTCGATGACCATGATGGCGAGTCGAAAGTGTTTCAGCTTGTTTTGATAGTTTTTTCTTTTCTTCTGTAGTTTTCTCGTTCCATATTGTCTTGTGGGCATTGATAGTGCCTTTAACAGACTTCGCGCTTTCGTCTCCTAAAGCAACGATATGTGCCTCCGCCTCTTTAGCTATTTCGATACCTAGTAGCGTCTCAAGTGATTCTCCTATCTCAGTCACAAGAACTTTACACACAGAATAGAATATTGGAAGCCAAGATGAAGATCCAATTCCCTCGAAAGGCACTGCGCCAGAATGAAGTTCGCTATTCCTTTTATTTATGTGTGAAACACTAAAATTCAACATTTCCCGAGTAAAATTAGGGAATACATTTTCCGAGCGTTTAAGGAGTTCCGATATATCGGCCGATTTTGGATTGAATTTTGGCTGATTGGGATCGGTACCGATGGCATACAAAATATTGTTCCAATCTTTCCCATCGGCAACTAATGCTGGGGAAATATTTGCAAGCGAAGCACGAACAAGTATTTCAAGTGTTAAGGCTGACCAAAAACCAAATTCCCAATCAGTGTGATCTTTTTCCAACATGGTCTCTGCGTAACGCTGCGCCTTAATAAACAAGGTTTCTTTAGACCATTCATGTGCGGTTCTATTGGTACTCAAAATCTGACCTCTTTAAAATATACTCTCTGAATTTTACGGTGCATTGAATCGTTGTTAATACTGCCTCTACCGTGAAGCATCCTCCAATTATCTACCAAAATACAATCCCCACATTTATCCAGAAAAATTTCTTTTGGCTTTACAAGTTGAATACGCTCATCGATTATATTCTTTAGCTCAATCCCTGCTTTATTTGCAGGGGTAATATATAAAGAATCCCACCTGAATAAATTGTTGTGCAGTATTTTCAACAGGCATGTTTTTCTATCCAGGCGTTTACGGGATCGAAAATGAGCTCTATTCATCAAATCACGCATCTGCTCATCCAAAATTGACCGCCTATCAATTAATTTAGTTGCTACATGTTCAGCAGGATTTACACACCTAAGAAGTATATACCTTGGAGGAACATACCAATGAGCTAAGTCAGTATGAAAAGGAAACACATCTAATCCAAAGTTCCCGCTATAAGTATTGTCCTGCTCATCAGCATTCATTTTCGGAACTAATGTCTGAACACTTGCAATATTTTCAGCTTCGAATAGTTCCCCTAAACCACGAGCGATCTCCAATATAGGTTGCTGGGGATCACTTTCAAACCTTAAAAAACCCTTGTCTCCTAATGCCGATTCTTGATGCAATCTGTAGATACTCTTGAGTGCTAACGCCTTGCTCAGCGGCAATTTACAGCGTGGTTTTTTTGCGTAAAATTGAGCGGCAGCGAATACGCAAAAAAACCACGCTGTAAATTGTCCGCTGGAGCTATTTGTTAGGCCTTTTTGCCATGATCATTTTCAGTTTCATTAATCACATATTCATGCAACCAAATGAATTGTTTTAGTAAAATTTTCCTATCTTTATACTCATAGTCCCTAGGAAACTCTTTACCTACTATAGGCATAGTACTGTACACCTTTCCTATTGCTGTCAAAATCGTATCAGGATTAACCACGCCTGTTAAACTATTATATTGATCTCTTTCAAAATCTGATTTATGTGAAATTCCTGACTCCATTCCCCACGATGTAGGAGTATATATTTCTAATAGCCTTAGAATCGCATTTGTATCTTTTTTTAAAACCCCATCAAGATAATCGTCTAAGTATTTATGCCCTAAATATTTTTTTATTGTGTACAAAAGTGTTGGTGTAGATCGGGGGTTTTCTTTTGTGATATCTACCCCAGAATCTAAGTATTTTGATGTATTTTTCCCTAGACAATCCCCAATCGATGATATTTGTTCTTCTGTAAAAGCATCTTTTTCCGGCTTGTCTTCTTCCTCTCTTTTCAACCATCTAAATATTTCTAATTTAAAATCCACGTCTGGTGCATTATCAATGCATTTACATGCCATATTAGCTCTATCATTTACGTTTAAATTCTGTATTAGGTCACTTATCAGCATAGCCGCCTGTACAAATGGAACAGTCCAGTTATATAAAGTTTCTGGATTTGTATATGTACTACATTGCAAAGAAACTGCCACTGCTAAAGGCCGAGATTCATCAGCAGAAAATATTTTTGCTCTATGTCTAAGTTTTTTTATCAGTTTTTCTGAATTAGAGCTAGTTATACATTCTGATAATGGATTCTTGTCTCTTTCTAATTCTTCAGTTATGTTTTTACAATTCTCCACAATATCAATAATTACCTGATCAGAGATATCTCCTTTAGGTATTGAGTACGTGAAATACCTAGAAAAATAATCTTCAGAACATATACGCTGACCTAAATTCCATTTTTCATACCAATCACTACCATAACTCATGTTCCCGTAAACAGATTGAAGTTTTGGAAACATATTTTTCAATAACTCAATACAGCCCTCTTTGTCAGAAATATTTGACGAATCAATTGATACATCTATCAATTTCGATATATTTTCTTTTTCCTTATCATTGTTAGAGTGCATGCTCTGGTTGAACGCACCAGTAAAATAACTTTTATGATCTCTAATAGCTTCATATAGGCGTGGATAAAATATTCTTACTCCCTCAATTAACATTAGGTCGACAGGGTTTATCTCATTTTTTAATATAGGTAAAGAAAACAGTAGCGTATTATCATATAACTTTGCTTTTCTAGGCGTGGTTAAACAATCATCAAATGCACTGGTGAAGTCGCGGACAAATTCTTGTACTTGTTGATCTGATAGTTTTATTTCAGCAATAGATAAAGCTTCATCCACCCCTTTAAAGCAGAGTTCACGTAACACATTCTTTTCAACGAATGGGAGATGAAGTGGTACTTGAATGATTTTTTCAAGGAAGGCTTCACCTGCATTATTTATCGCACTGGAATATTTTTCTTGAAGAGAAGCGGCTACAATGTCTTTATCAAAGGCAAGAATATACGAGGTATATTTAAAATCAGCAGTTAGTTTTACTAGGCGAAATATTGCATGGATCTCAGACTTTTCCAGTCTATCAATATCGTCCATGAGAATTAGAACTCTTTTTTTAGCTGACTCTAGTTCTTGTTCTATACGATTTTTAAGTTCGACTACGTCTGGTCCAGATATAAAAGAGGCAATAGACTCACCTACTCCTTTTACACCAGCAGCAGCACCTATACTTGGTGCCACTTTTTTAAGTATATCTTTGAGTTTGTCACCTGTTTTTATGAGTTGCGTATCTAAAGCCTCAGCAATATTCATAAAGAAGCCTGTTAATAGCTCTTCCTCAGAACCAAACCTCCATGGATTAAATTTTATACAAATAACATTATCATCATCAATCAATGCTTCTTCTATAAAATTCAATACAGATGTCTTTCCATCGCCCCATACGCCATAAAGACCTATTACAATGCTACTTGGATCACTTCTTTTGGAAATTACTTGTGCAATTCTTTCTGAAAATGTCCATCTTGAAAATCGATCATCGTCTTTAGTACTAATGGGGGCATCAGATGAGTAGTTATTTGCTTCCATGGTATCTCATTATTTTGGCCTAACGCTTAATGGCCACCTCCGAGGGGGATAACCCCGCTCAAAAATCCACCAATTTATCTATTGGTTGTTTCCGGCCCCGTTAAATACTCCCGTAAACCCACCCAATAATCAACCACTTATCACCGTCTGATTTTCACTGTGGCCGAACAGTATACAGTTCCAGGCGGGATATTGAACGGGAAAATAAGACATTTTGGGGATATCACACAAGATATTTTTATATGGATTTGTTTGTTTTGTGTACATCCTGTTTTTTTAGCTGCTTAAAAAATCAATTATATTCAATAAGTTATATGATTTTCTGGGCGGTTGCTTTTTACGGAATATCCCGACATGCCCAGGATATTGAGTGTGGAAACACCCCAAAATGGGAAAATATTCCGCTTGCAATGATCGTCTTTTAAAAATACTGTATGTAATAACAGTCTCATTAAAAGGAACTTTTCCATGGGCTCGACGAGTTATTCTTCACCTTTTTTGCGTTCGGTTTCGGATGCAATTCGTGTGCGCCATTACAGTCGAAAAACCGAAAAAGCTTATATCGGTTGGACTAAGCGCTTCATCTATTTTCACAACAAACGACACCCGCGTGAGATGGGAGCGCAGGAGGTGACGGCATTTTTGACGTATTTGGCAGTTACGCGCAATGTGGCTCCGAGTACGCAGAATCAGGCTTTTAATGCATTGATGTTTCTTTATCGTGCTGTGTTGGATCAACCGATTGAGGGTTTGAAAGGCGTTGCCCGGGCCAAAACACGGCAAAAAATTCCGGTGGTGTTGACACGAGAGGAGGTACAGGCGGTTTTGTTGGGGCTGGATGGTGTTCATTGGCTCGCGGCTTGTTTGATGTATGGCTCTGGTTTACGGCTGATGGAGTGTTTGCGTTTGCGGGTAATGAATCTTGATTTTTTGCATCGCGCAATTTATGTACACAATGGCAAGGGTGGAAAAGACCGGGTGGTGACATTGTCTGACGAGCTGATCGTGCCTTTGCAGCGACATCTGGAAAATCGGCAGCGAACATATGGTATGGATTTGGCTGAGGGTTTTGGCCGTGTTTATCTTCCGCATGCGCTGGCACGAAAATACCCGAATGCACCAACGGAGTGGGCGTGGCAGTATGTGTTTCCATCGGGTCGCCGTAGTATTGATCCAAGATCCGGTGTGGAGCGGCGACATCATCTTGATGAGAAGACGATTCAGCGTGCGCTGAAACAGGCTATTCGCAGGGCAGGTATTCACAAGCCTGCCAGTTGTCATACGTTACGTCATTCTTTTGCTACGCATTTACTGGAGCGGGGTATGGATATTCGTACGGTGCAGGAGCAGCTGGGTCATAAGGATGTGCGGACAACGCAAATTTATACGCATGTGTTGAATCGGGGTGGAAATGCGGTGGTGAGTCCATTGGGGGCGGTGTTGTCAGGTGCTTGACTGTTGTTGTATGTAAAACGTTTCAGATTGGAATCAGGTTTAAAATATCCCCCGTCATCTTGCGCACCGGGTTTAGGGTGACTGTTTCATGTTGTTCAGGGTGATATAAAGCCTGCCTTTAGCCATGAGAAGAAAATGTCTGTGTCAGGTATAGACTCATTGCAGCAGGGGACTTATTCTCTTTAATGCGTGGCATACGATGGCTCTGCTGGAGGTCAAACGATACGTTATGGAATTTAAGGATTATTACGAAATTATGGGTGTGGCGCGCGATGCCACTCAGGATGAGATCAAACGGGCTTACCGCAAGCTGGCGCGTAAGTATCACCCGGATGTGAGCAAAGAGGAGGAGGCGGAAGAAAAGTTCAAGGCGGTGGGCGAGGCTTACGAGGTGCTCAAAGACCCGGAGAAACGTGTGGCCTACGATCAGCTGGGTAATCAATGGCAGCAAGGACAGGACTTTACGCCACCACCAGACTGGGATGCCGGTTTTGAATTCAGCGGTGGCGGGTTTACGGGGGCTGATGCTGAAGATTTCAGCGATTTTTTTGAGTCCCTGTTTGGTGGTGCGCCGGGTGGTCATGCCGGTTATTACCGCACTCAGCGAGGGCGGGCAAAGATGCGCGGTGAAGACCGTCACGCAAAAATTCTTATTGATCTGGAAGATGCCATTGAAGGCCGCAATCGGCAGGTGACCCTGCGCATCCCAGAGCTGACAAAAGACGGTCATGTCGTTGCCCGTGAGCGCACACTGAATGTGCGCATTCCGAAGGGTATCCATCCTGGCCAGCATATCCGCCTTGCCGGGCAGGGTGGGCTGGGTAATGGTGGCGCTCCGGCGGGTGATCTTTATCTGGAAGTCGAATTTAAACCTCATCGTTGGTATCGTGTGGAGGGCGCTGATCTGTATCTGGATTTGCCCGTGGCTCCCTGGGAGGCGGCCCTTGGTGCCAGCGTCAAGGTGCCTACACCGCAGGGGACGGTGGATCTCAAAATCCCGGAGGGATCATCATCGGGAAAGAAGATGCGTCTCAAAGGACGCGGCATGCCCAGTAAGGCACCCGGCGATCTTTATGTGGTTTTACAGATTGTGTTGCCACCAGCAGACAGTGATGATGCCCGGCAGCTTTACCGGGAGATGCAGGAAAAACTGGCTTTTAACCCGCGCAAGCAGCTGGGAGTATGAATATGACAGATACGTTGGCTATTTTCAGTGGCTCGGTATTGGAGGAGGAAACAGCGACTCTGAGCATGGCAGAATTGTGTCATGCCTGTGGTGTGCATGCCGAGCTGATCGCCGAATATGTTGAATACGGCATCCTCGAACCCCAGGGGCGGGAGATGATAGTGTGGCAGTTTCCGGCCATCAGTCTGCGTCGTGTGCAACGTGCCTTGCGCTTGCAGCATGATCTCAACATCAATGCTGCCGGTATTGCCCTTGCGCTTGAATTACTCGATGAGGTGAATGTATTACGGGCTCAATTGGCAGCGCTGCAAGGCCGTTGACAGGTCTGATGTTGGCTCCCATATGAACACCGGATCCTGGCTGCGCCACACCCTGCGTAATCGTCTGCAATCCTTGCTGATGTTGCTGGTGATGGCGGGTTTTATGGCTTTGCTGGGTGGATTGCTGTGGGGCGCAGACGGGGTGCAATGGTTGTTCTGGTTGACGATTTTTCTGGTGTTGATGAACCCGGTTGTTTCGCCACGCATGATTCTGCGTATGTACGGTGCCACGCCGGTGGGACCAGGGCAGTTGTCGGGATTGCATCAGACCCTGGAAATTCTCGCCCGGCGCGCAGGGCTTGATCAAACCCCGGAGCTTTATTACGTTCCCAGCCAGGTGTTGAATGCTTTTGCTGTCGGCAACCGGCATTATGCCGCCATCGCCGTGAGCGATGGCTTGCTGCGCCACCTGGACAGGCGCGAATTGCTGGGAGTGCTGGCTCATGAAATCTCCCATGTGCAGCATAACGATATGTGGGTGATGGGGTTGGCAGATTTGTTCAGTCGTGTCACCAATCTGCTGTCTATTTTTGGCCAGTTTTTGTTACTCATCAATCTGCCGCTGATTCTGCTTTCTCAGGTGAGCATCAGCTGGACGGCCATCCTGTTGTTGATTTTCGCTCCCCAGTTTAGTGCCCTGGCCCAGCTTGCCCTGTCCCGTGTGCGTGAATACGACGCGGATCTCAATGCTGCACGGCTCACGGGTGATCCGCTGGGGCTGGCCAGTGCGCTGGCGAAACTGGAGCAATACGCCGGTGGCATGATGGAACAGGTTTTATTACCGGGCCGACGCCGACGGGAGTCCTCCCTGTTGCGCACACATCCGGCTACCGATGAACGTATCCGGCGGTTGCAATCACTGGTGGACAATAAACAATCGGAGCTGTATCGCAGCGATGAATTTCTGAAAGCATTGAACCGCCTCAATATACAAGACACTTTTTCCTCGCCAGTGCAACGACGGCCTCGCCGACACTTTAATGGGCTTTGGCATTAGTTAGTGGAGAGGTGGCTTGTTGCCCGAAAATGCAGAGTGATGGATGTTTGTTACCCGTGTTGATCAGTCTTATACCCGCAGTATTTTAGGCGTTTCTTTTTAATAACATGACTGATTTTCTGAAGAGTAGCCAAATAAATACAAGCGCGAATTTTTTTATGAGTATTCATTTCTATGCCTTCTGTTGCTTGGATGGTACTCGTGCTTCTCGGCCATGCACTAATCGATACAATGCGGGCAGCACTACCAGGGTCAATAAAGTCGAAGAGATAATTCCGCCAATGACTACCGTGGCGAGCGGACGTTGTACTTCCGAACCGATACCGGTATTAAGCGCCATGGGCACAAAACCCAGCGCAGCGACTAATGCAGTCATTAACACCGGGCGCAAGCGCGTTAAGGCACCTTCGGTAATCGACTCGTTTAGCGCCTGGCCATGAGCACGCAGGTCTTTAATAAATGAGACCATGACCAAGCCATTCAGCACCGCAATACCTGAAAGTGCGATAAAACCCACGGCGGCAGATATTGAGAAAGGTATATCTCGCAATAACAGCGCAACAATGCCACCTGTTAACGCCAGAGGAACCCCCGAAAAAATAATAGCGGCATCTTTGATAGAACCCAGCGCCATAATCAGCAGGCCAATCACCAATAGCAGTGTGATGGGGACGACAATGGAGAGGCGTTGCGTGGCGGACTGAAGTTTTTGATAGGTGCCTCCATATTCCACCCAGTAACCCGCAGGCACATCGACATTTTCTTTAATTGCCAGCTGTACATTCTGTACAAACGAGCCAAGATCGCGGCCACGAACGTTGGCTGCAACCACAACACGGCGTTTCCCGTTTTCTCGATAGACCTGGCTGTAGCCCATTACTAACTTCAGTTCAGCAACTTCTTTTAAAGGTACATACAAGTCATCCGCAAGCAAGACTGGCAGGTCAGATAGAGCATCAACATTGGTGCGCAGGCGCTCGGCAAGTCGAACCACAATGTCGGAACGACGGTCTCCCTCATAGAGTTGGTTAGCAACCGTTCCTCCCAGTGCCGTGGCGAGTAAATCTTGTAATTGAGTGATGCTCAAACCATAACGTGCCATCGCTTCACGTTTCGGTTCAATCGTCATCACCGGTAAACCTGTGGTCTGTTCGACGGCCACATCAGCCGCTCCCGGCACATTGCCGATGACCTTTTCTATCTGGTGTCCCAGTGCGATAAGCTGGTCAAAATCATCACCAAAAACTTTGATCGCCACTTCTGCCCGTACCCCGGAAATCAGTTCATTAAAACGCATCTGAATCGGTTGTAAAAATTCATAGCGGTTACCGGGAATGGGGGTCACTAAGGTTTCTAGTTCTGCAACAAATTGCGCCTTTGTTTTGTTGGGGTCTGGCCACTCGTCACGCGGTTTAAGGATAATAAAATTATCTGCTACGCTGGGTGGTACCGCATCGGTGGCCACTTCGGCGGTACCAATTTTGGAAAATATCCGCTCAACTTCCGGCAGTGTTTTTATCTCTGCTTCCAGAATTTTTTGTAGATGGATCGCTTCAGTGAGTGAAGTGCCGGGAATGCGTAAAGCATGCATGGCAATGTCACCTTCATCCAGGTTAGGTACGAACTCTGAACCGAGTTTGGGAATCAATAACGTGGAACCGACAACCAGCGCCAGCGCCAATGTCACCACTGTCCATCTAAACCTCAGGGAGAGCGATAAGATGGGCCTGTAGATTGAAAGTGTTGTTTGTACGACGCGGCTTTTTTTCTCTTTGATCGGTTTCTTAAACAGCAGCGCAACACCGGCCGGAATAAAGGTGATGGAGAGAATCATCGCGCTGACCAAAGCGATGATGACCGTGATCGCCATCGGATGAAACATCTTTCCTTCAACACCACTCAGTGCAAATATAGGAATATAGACAGCGGTAATAATAAACACCCCAAACAGTGCGGGTCGAATCACTTCACGAGTGGCCTCAAAAACAATGGCTAAACGTTCATTAAGCGGCAGCCCGTCTTTACGATGGTTTTGACTCAAACGACGCATGCAGTTTTCGACAATGATCACTGCACCATCGATAATCAAGCCAAAATCCAGCGCACCTAAACTCATCAGATTAGCGCTGGTTCTTGTCTGTACCATGCCAGTGATGGTCATTAACATGGCAACCGGAATCACCGCAGCCGTTAAAAGGGCGGCGCGAATATTCCCTAAAAATAGAAACAAAACCACGATCACCAGCAACGCACCTTCCAACAGGTTTTTCTGTACCGTCTCTAACGTTTTATCGACTAACGTCATTCGGTTGTATACCGCAGTAACGGTAATGCCATCCGGCAGGCTGCTTTTAATCTCTTCTAATTTAATGGCAACATCATTGGCAACGGTACGGCTGTTTTCACCTATCAACATAAAGACCGTGCTCATCACCACTTCACGGCCATTTTGGGTTGCAGCCCCCGAGCGCAGCTCCTTACCCAGGCTCACGCTGGCAACATCTTTAATTCGCACAGGAATGCCTTGATGTTGGCGAATCACAATATTGCCCAGATCGGCTAACGTGCTGGCCTGACCGGGTACACGCATCAACCACTGTGCGCCGTTGTGCTCGATGAAGCCCACGCCCCGGTTGTTATTGTTATCTTGTATCGCCTTAACAATTTCGTCGTAGCCCATTTGGTAAGCCAGTAACCTGGCCGGTTCAGGGGCGATCAATATCTCTTTCTTGAAACCACCAATAGGATTGATTTCTGCTACACCGGCAACGCGCATTAACTGCGGGCGAATAATCCAGTCGTGGGCTGAGCGAAGATCCATTGGTGTGATCAGGCTGCCATCGTTGTTTTTTGCACCTGGCTGCGCATCAACGGTGAACATAAAAATCTCACCCAGTCCGGTAGCAATCGGGCCGAGGGTGGGTTCTAACAAAGGAGGGAGATCACCCTTTGCCGTGGTCAGGCGTTCACTGACTAACTGTCGGGCAAAGTAGATATCCGTGCCCTCTTCAAACACCACCGTCACTTGCGACAAACCATAACGTGAGATGGAACGAGTGTACGAGAGTTCAGGCAGCCCCGTCATGGCGGTTTCGACCGGGAAACTCACCCGTTGTTCTGTTTCCAGCGGGGTGTAACCCGGAGCTTCCGTATTGATGACCACTTGTACATTAGTAATATCGGGTACCGCATCAATGGGGAGCTGGGTGAATTTCCATACGCCCAGCCCCATCACCATCAGGACGAGCGCCATGATTAAGCCTCGCCGGGCGAGTGCAAACTTGATAATTGCTTCTAACATGATAAGTCGCCTTTAATGGTCGTGAGATGCGCCGGACTTTTCAATGTCGGCTTTGATGACGTAGCTGTTTTCACTCACATAACGGCTACCGGGTTCCAGCCCACCCAGCACTTCGGCCCATTCACCGGCTTGCAGACCTAGATCAAGCATCCGCACTTCGTACTCTTCACCGATTTGTGCGTATACCACCGTGAAATCCCTAAAGGCTTGCAAGCCGGATCGTTTTACGGCTAGCGTTGCTGTATGTTCCCCCACGGTTATATTGGCGCTGATGTGACGGCCGGGGCGCAACTGGCCCTTTTTGTTATCCAGTACCACACGGACTTTGACGGATTGATCAGCCTCTGCCAGCGGATTAATTCGAGAGACGTTACCCTTGGTTTGATAGCCGCTGGTGGTGTCGATAATGGTGACCGGCGCACCTGTTTTTACGTGGGCCAGATCGATGGGGAAAACGGACAGCTCTGCCCACACTGTACGATTGTCCAGGATCGTGAAGAGTTGACGGCCGGCTGTTTGCTCACCTACATTGGCATTACGTTGGGTGATCACACCACTGATCGGTGATGTGATGGTAAATAGCTGCAAACTTTCATTGCTTTCAACGGTGGCCAGTGTCTGGCCTTTGCGGATTTTATCACCTTGTGAGGCGGAAACAGTTTTAATCGTGCCATCAAAACGGGCAGTGATATTGCGCACACGTTCGCTGTTTGCTGTAACCTGACCATACACGCTGATGGTTTTTTGCATGACAACAGCACCGGCAACCGAGGTGCCAATTTCCAGGGCTTCGGCAACTGCGGTGTCTATTTTTGTGCGCCCTTCAAAATTATCGTATTCCCAGGTATGGACCACACCGTTATGTGTGGCATTAATGGTGACGACAAATGAGTGCGGTTCGTAGATAACCGTATCACCACGTAACGCATCACCTTGTGGTGCAAAGTTAATGTCATCCACCTTGCCGCCCAGACGGCTTAACTTGATATTGAGATTCACTTCATCAGGACTGAGAGGTTGCCCGCTTTTTGTCGCCCAGGCGCGAAATTCTGGCGGTACACCCGTTTCAAAAATAGCCAGTTCAAGGGTGAAATCGCCATCTTTTAATAATCGTCCTCGATGCGGGCCTTTTTCTGGTTCTGATTCTTGTTCCGACAAAGCCGTTTCACCATAACCATCTTTGCTCGACATCGATTGTTCTGAATTTGTACCACCACAAGCGCTCAGAAATGTGGTTAATAGCAACGGTAGCAAAATTCGATATGAGAGATTCGGGTCACGGGTGGCTTTATGCAGCGAGGCACAGGGATGTGCGAAAGCGTATTCCATTATATTTTTCATTTGAGGCCTCATGAGTTTGTCTTCGGTTGCGCGATGCGCACGCCGGTCAATCGTTCAATTTCAATGATGTTGCGGTGAGCATCCGCGCTGGCTTCAACCAACGCATTGTGTGCGTCCAGCAGTTCCGCCTGGACGCTACGCAGTTCCAGATAGCTGTAGCGACCAAGGTTATAGGCCCGGCGGGTTTCTATGAGTGCCTGCTCAAGCGGCGGGACAATCTCGCTACGTACCGTCTCGATAACATGCAGACTGTGTTGTAGCTTTTCATGCATGACGTAAAGCGCTGTCTCGATACGAATGCGGGCAGCCTGTTCATCACCATTTGTTTGTGCCAGATTGGCACGCGCTGTCGCTATACGCCCCGGATTGCGGGTACGTTCACCAAAAGGAAGACGAAAGCCTGCAACCAGGGCTTGGTCATTGCTGCTGTTAAAGTGACGAACCCCTGCGTTGACACGCCAGGCAGGTTTCTCTTGTGCCAGTGCAAGCTTTAATTCCGCCTTTTTTAAAAGCTGATTTGACAATAGCCGAGTGAACTCAGGGTTTTTTGGCAGTTGAGATTTGAGTGTTTCAAAGGAGGCCACTTGGGGAAGGCGGGTAATGTCGCCTTCAACGTGTGAAAATGTTGGTGTGGTCTCGCCCCATTGGGCGGCCAGTCGGCGATTCGCCGATAGCAGTTCATGATCAATCTCCTCGCGCTCCAGTTTTCTGCGTGCCAGCTCTGCTTGTGCCCTGGAGAGTTCTGCCTCAGGTGTTTTACCTGCTTTGACACGTTTGGATACCGATTTAATCGTATCGACGGCCAGTTGAACTGTTTTGTTCGCGGTTACCTTACGCGCCTGGTATGCCAGGCTGGTAAGATAACGGCGTGCTGTTTCAGCCGCTGCGTCCAGCTGTCGCTGGTTTGCCTCTGCTTCAATTAAAGATGATCCGGCGCGCGCTGCATCAACATAACGCTGACGGATACCACGTTCAATGACCCAGCCAATGCTAAGCGTTGCCTGTGCGCTATTCATACCTCTGTTATTACCCGCGCCGAAAACATCTTCCAGCTGGAAACCCAATTCAGGGCTGGGGGCCAACCCCGCCTGTTGTATTCGCCCTTGTTGGGCCTTCAATTGATAATTAAAAGCCCGTAGCTCAGGGTTGTGCTCAATAGTTTTGATAACGGCTTCATGCAAACTGATCGTACGCGTGTCAGCTTTTAAAACAGAGGCAATAGCACTGTTCATAGCCGCGATTGCACTCAGTAATGCCAAGCCAAACAGAGCCAATCGCGTAGCCGTTTGTCTCGGCATAAAAAAAGGTACCCGCATTACAAACTCCTTTCGTACACCTGCCAAAAAGCAGTTGTGACGACTTGTTTTTTAAATGGTGCTGGATTTCGGCTCTACACAAATGATGCCGCACATCGTCCTGCAAAGGGGCGAAATCAAAAAAATGTATAGAGGGAACTCTTCTGAGACAGATAATTCGATGGATGACGGTCAGCTAAAAGTGGCATAGCAAACCAATCTACATAGAAATCTCGACGCTAAGGTGCGACAGGCGTTCTCAGAAAGGTTTAGTGCTGTGGTGGTGCCCGTAAAGGCGGAGAAAGAAGATAGTCGCTATGAAGGGTGAGTTTACTTTCCCGGCAGCGCTGGACGAGCTGTCTTGAGGAAATAAATGTTATCAAGGTAAAAAAGAGAGCGAATAGCGCTATCGAAAAAACGCTGTTATTGGTGTTTTTCAATACCCCATCAGGACTGATATCGACCTCGGATACTACACTGCCATGGTGGTCGTGGGATGTGTCGTGAGTGAAATGTGCTTTGCTCAAATAGCTGTGATTGGCCGCTTTATCAATAGCATCATGGGTGTGATCATTGATGAGGTGATTATTGTGTCCGTGATCCAAATTATGAACGTGCAGCTTAGTGCCCTGCGCGCACAGCAACGCCAATGAGAGCAATAATGCCCACAATAGCAATGTCCGTCTGTCTATCTGGCGAAAAGAACTCATATCCAGCGCAGTCTAACCAATTAAGTAAGTTAAAAGCAATCTCCATTGGTGCTTAATCTGTGAAGGAAACGTTAGCGGCCCAGCAAGTTCAATCCCTATATCAATTCAATGCATAACAATATTCAAGAATGCACATGACGGATAGACCTCATCTATTTTTGCATTCTTGACTTGATAGTCAGGCATATGTTCTAGGCTTGTATACACAAGCGGCTGATTTTTCTGGATTATGAATTTGTCATTGCAGAAAGAACAGAGGATGCTCCGTGCTGGATGCGGATAAATATTGTGAGTATTAAAACAGGATGGTGTCGGGGAAAAGCGCGTATATTAGGTTATACGGTTGGCTATAATCTCCATAAAGGTGATGGAGTTTATGTATGGAGGAGCCCACATGGGTATATTGATATGAAACCAGTGTGGCCACAATGCGGATGTTAATTGGCCATGACGGTTTTCAAGAGGAGTCAATGAAATGAAAAAGGATACCGTAACCGTAGTCGATAGTGTCAGTGGCCGCCAGATCGAATTGCCCATCAAACACCCTACACAGGGACCATCCGTGGTCGATATCGGCAGTTTTTACCGTGAACTGGGATACTTCACTTATGACCCGGGGTTTCTGGCGACGGCCAGTTGTCAGAGTGCCATTACCTACATCGATGGTGAGCAGGGTATATTGCAATATCGCGGTTATCCCATCGAGCAACTGGCCGCACAAAGCAGTTTTCTTGAAGTCACTTACATGATGCTCAATGGTGAATTACCCAACACCGCACAGCTTGATGAATTCAGCGGTATTATCAATCATCACAGTATGCTCAATGAAAGCCTGAAAAGTTTTTTTCGCGGCTTTTATCACGATGCCCATCCCATGGCGATCATGGTGGGCGTAGTCGGTTCGTTGTCGGCATTTTATAATGACTCCACTGATATTACTGATCCACATCACCGGGAGATTGCTGCCCATCGCATGATCGCCAAAATGCCCAGCATTGCCGCAGCCAGCTTTAAACACACCATCGGTGAGCCCCAGGTCTACCCGGACAACAGTCTGAGTTACACCGGCAACCTCTTGAAGATGATGTTTTCCGTGCCTTGCGAGGAATATGTGGTGGATCCCGTGGCTGAACGTGCGCTGGATCTGATTTTTATTCTGCACATTGACCACGAGCAAAATGCCAGTACCTCCACAGTGCGCCTGGCGGGCAGTTCCCAGGCCAATCCTTTCGCCTGTATCGCCTCCGGTATCGCTGCCCTGTGGGGGCCGGCTCATGGCGGAGCCAATGAGGCGGTGCTTAATATGTTGGCCGAGATCGGTGATGTGAAAAATATTCCCGAGTTTTTGGCGCGAGCCAAAGACAAAAATGATCCTTTTCGTTTAATGGGCTTCGGTCATCGGGTCTACAAAAATTATGACCCTCGCGCACGCATCATTCGCGATATGTGCCACGAAGTGCTGGATAAGCTGGGAGACAACAATGATCCTATGTTTAAACTGGCGCTGCGGCTTGAAGAAATTGCCCTGAATGATGATTATTTTGTTGTGCGCAAGCTTTACCCCAATGTGGATTTTTACTCGGGACTTATTTATCGGGCACTGGGCATTCCCGGCAACATGTTTACGGTAATGTTTGCCATTGCCCGCACCGTCGGCTGGGTAGCCCAGTGGATGGAAATGATCGGCGAGGAAAATCAGCGCATTGGTCGGCCACGACAATTGTATGTGGGGGCAGAGAAGCGGGATTATGTATCGATTGACAAAAGATAATCCTAAATTAATCAGTTAAACCTACTGCGAACACCTAATGCACAGAATCTAAAATGTTTTTCAGAACATGTTGAACTCACCGTATGGGTGATACGCTTTCGTCCAAAATAACCTGAAAAACGCTTTATCTTCCGCACCTTAGTCGCTCTCGCTACGGTTTAACTGATTAATTTAGGATAATGTGGTTTCGTTTTTGCAGAAAGGTGGGCAATGCCCACTTTGCATCAGGCGCGGAATTTTATTTATGGGCTTGAGATATCAAGAGTAACTATAAATAGAAGTAGAGGTAGAGGTAAAAACAGGAGAATGCCGATATGAAAATCACCTTCCTTGGTGGCACGGAAACCGTTACCGGTTCCAAGTATCTTGTGGAAAGTGGCAATACCCGGATACTGGTGGATTGCGGTTTGTTTCAGGGCTATAAGTGGCTGCGCAAACGCAACTGGCAACCTCTGCCGCTGGATATTAAAACGCTGGATGCCGTGGTGCTTACTCACGCACATCTGGATCATTCCGGTTATATTCCTGCACTGTACCATCAGGGTTTTCGTAAACCGGTTTTTACCCACCATGCCAGTGTGGCCCTGTGTGGCATCCTGTTACCGGACAGTGGCCACATTCAGGAAGAAGATGCCCGATATTACGAACGTCACAAACTGAGCAAACATGAGCACCCGGAACCTCTTTACGACCGTGCCACCGCCGAGCAAAGCATGAGCCTGTTTGAGGCCGTGGCGTTTGGTGAAACATTTACGGTGGGCGCGTTTACCATGCATCTGCAAAGTGCCGGGCATATTCTCGGCGCGGGCAGTCTCATTGTGGAAGCCGAAGGCAAGCGTGTGGGGTTTTCCGGCGATGTGGGCAAACCCGATGACGTGTTGATGAAGCCGCCCGTGCCGCTGCCCGAATTGGACCTGTTGTTGCTGGAGTCTACTTATGGCAATCGTCGGCATGAAGATTCAGACCCGCTGGATCAGCTTGCGACCATCGTCAATGAAACGGCGGAGGCGGGTGGTGTACTGCTGATTCCCAGTTTTGCTGTGGGTCGTGCTCAGGCATTACAACATTTACTGGTTATGTTGAAACATGAAGAGCGTATTCCCAATGTGCCGGTGTTTCTGGACAGCCCTATGGCCATCAGTGTTTCGGATATCTACTGTCGTTACTCACAGCATCATCGCCTGAATCACGAACAGTGTGACCGATTGTGCGAGATGACTACGTATACACGCAGTGTGGAAGATTCCATGGCACTGTCTGGCGTGCAATACCCGCACATTATTATTGCTGGCAGCGGCATGGCTACCGGTGGCCGTATTCTTCATCATTTCAAACGCCTGTTACGCAATCATCGCACCACGGTGTTGTTTACCGGTTATCAGGCCGGTGGCACCCGTGGAGAAAAAATGATTGATGGTGCCGAAGAGGTAAAAATTCATGGTGAATGGATACCCGTGAAGGCGCGTGTGGAAGTCATGCATGGTTTGTCCGGACACGGTGATTACGTGGATATCCAGCACTGGCTGGAACAATCGCAACTGACCAAATACACGAACATCCAATTAGTGCATGGTGAGCCAGCGGCACTGGAGGCGATGCGTGATCACCTGAGGCGCATTACAAAGTACAACGTTGAGGTTGCTGGTTATCGAAGTATCTTGAAGTTGTAGTGCTTTACTCTTTAAATGTGAATTAAGCGTTAAAAATGTTCAACTAAATAAAATTATTGGTTTACATTCGGTGGGACAGGTTGTTCCTCGATCACGAATCACAGAGTCATAAAATCTAACGCAAAGGCGCGAAGATGCAAAGAACGCAGAGATCCACAGTATTTGAGATTTTTTTATCTCTTTTTGCTCGTTATCCTCATAACCCTTTGCGCTCTCTGCGTCTTCGCGCCTTTGCGTTGGATTTTCATGATTCAGGCTTAGCCAGCATATACCTGAAAACAGGGTGATTTAGCCCTTAATTCATGTTTAAGTTAACGGAGGCTGCGCTTATGTTTGACGATAATCACAATGACAATCAACATGCTGTTGCAACGGCAGGACGACAGATTCTGGAACAGATCCTGGCCGACTATCGTGGCACGGTCGCTGTGCAAATATGGAACGGGGAACGGGTGACAGGGCAGGTGGATGCACTCTGCACGGTAATTTTCAAGCAGCCCTCGGTACTGCGCCAACTGGTTCTGCACCGAAATGTGGTACGTCTGGCCGAAGCCTATCTGGCGGAAGAGAGCAATATTGAGGGTGATGCAGAGCAGCTGTTTGACCTGGTCACCTATATGCGGGATTTGGTTATTCCCTGGTCAACCCGGTTGCGTGTGATGCGTCTGGCATTCAGGTTACCACGACATCATCGTGAAAAAGACACACAGGCGATACGTGCCGGACACGACAAACGGCAAAATACAAAACAGAGCATTTCCCATCATTATGATGTGGGTAATGATTTTTATCGTTTATGGCTGGATCAGGAAATGGTCTATTCCTGTGCCTATTTTTCCGATACTGAGCAGCTGTTGGATAATGCCCAGCGGGATAAACTGGATTATATCTGCCGCAAATTGCGTCTGACCCCCGGTGAAACTCTGCTGGATATTGGCTGTGGCTGGGGTGCCCTGGTCTGTTGGGCGGCGCGGCAGTATGGCGTAAAGGCCTATGGTATTACCCTGAGTGAACAGCAGGCGGCTTATGCCGGGGAACGCATACGCAAGGAAGGACTGGAAGACCTGGTGACGGTTGAATTACGGGATTACCGCGACCTGCCTGAGACGGCTCGCTATGACCGTGTCGTAAGTGTCGGCATGTTCGAGCATATCGGAGTAAGTAATTTTCCGCTGTATTTCAGCACGATTAAACGAGTACTGGCTCCGGGCGGGTTATTTCTCAACCATGGTATCACCAACGACACCGGCTGGCGGGACACGCCGATTACCCGCTTTATCAACAGTTATGTATTCCCGGATGGCGAACTGGCGCGTATTGGTCATGTTATCGATGCGATGGAGGATGCCGGTTTTGAGATTGTCGATGTAGAAGGGCTGCGTCGTCATTACGCCATGACGCTGCGTCACTGGGTGGCCTCGCTGGAAGCGAACAAGGCACAAGCAGTGGATATTGTCGGCGAAGCAACCTATCGGGTATGGCGACTGTATATGGCAGGTTCCGCCTATTATTTTGATGAAGGCAGTATCAATGTTTACCAGGTGCTGGCAGGGCATGACCGGGAACCCTTAAAGGTCGGTTTGCGGCGTGATGAACTGTATGAAAAGGGCTGCGAATGCCGACCTGCCTCGGCAGAGACAGGCACCTAGTGTAGTGTCCTATATAAAACGCATATTTAGACTCGGCAAACTTGAAGTAGTATCCAAAAGCCTTGTCTCGCCCTCCGGGAAGCCCGTCAAGGCGCGATTGCTGCGTTGCAGGCTTTGGAAAGGGAGTGGCCATTCCCTGCAACCTGCGCCTTGCACTCACGCCTTGACGGGCTTTCTAAATACACGTTTTATATAGGACACTACACTAGTGTTTTTCGGGCGAGGCTTTTTGGTGGTTATGTCTTCGGATCAGATAAATACACAAAACAAGGATCAGAAGCCCTGTTGCCACCCAGGTAAAAGGCGCAAGGGACTCAAAAACCTGTGCAACGATATGCATATGCTGACCAAGGTAATAGCTGCCTATTCCCCAAAATCCTAATTTTCCGGTATTGTGAAGTGTAGCAGCTTGCATTGATTTACCCGGAGTATCATGCCGCCATGAAATGAATATGATGCGTTCGACTAAAAGTCAAATTCTCAAAGATCATCCTAAATTAATCAGTAAAGGTAAAGTGTCTTCGGAAAAGGAGATACCAGAAAGGACAAACCCCTGGCTTTGCATTCTTTGGTGGTTAAATGAGAATCAGGTACGTGTCCCTAAATATGACGATGTAGCGCTTAAATCCACGTTTTATCTGAGGTATAAATTTGGGGTAAAAAAAGGGGAGTCGAAAATGACTCCCCTGGTTTTTTGTCGTTGCCTGTTTATTGCACCACAGAAGCGTTGGAGACAAACAGGATTTCATCAAAGGTCCGGTGCAGGCTGGAGCTTTTGAAATCGCGCATGACGGCGGCATCAGTCCACTTCACGGTGTCTCCGATTTTTATACGCATTATGGCGGCAGCGATCCACACGGATTTATCATTGCCAGTGTCCACGTCCATGTACGTATAGCCCGAAGAGTGCAGCATTGTTTTTACGACGCCCTGTTTGGGCATGCCCTTGGCATCATCGATGGCTTTCTGTTGTGCCGGGTTGAGCTTTGTGCCCGGTTGCTGGGTTTGCTCTACTGGAGCCGTGGCGGCTGGCTGTGGCGACTTGTCGTCGTCAGAATCGGAGCAGGCCAGCAGACTCAGTAAGGCAGTGCCCAGCGCCAGAATATAAAGTTGTTTCATTGAATATGCCCTCTTGAATTCGGCAGCCACTCTAACACAGACGGAGGTTTTACGGATAGACTTGGACGAAGTACAAAAATTATGCACAGCTTGTGTGGTCATCACGAAGCCTTTAATATTCATTGCCCGGCACCCTGTATGGTGCCGCTTTTGTATCTATTCAGCCACTGTAGTGAGACCCCGAATGTGAGCCAGTCAAGCAAAAAAATGAACAGCAAGGAACTGGGGCTGGTGCTGGGCCAGCAGCTCCTCGGTGTGGATGATCTGCACTACGGATTGTGGATGGATGATCTGCCGCTGGGTTTTGCCAATCTGGCTGAGGCGCAGCAGCGCTACACCAACCAGATCATTAATGCGCTGCCTGCGGTAAAGGATAAAAAAACCGGCCAGCAAACCAGCGTTATCGATATCGGTTGCGGCACAGGCCATATTCTTGCCCAGTTGCTGGAACGTGGTTTTGCAGCAGATGGTCTGGTGCCTGCCCCCAAACTCGCCGAGCAGGTGCGCCAGCGTCTTGTGGCGCACAGCGACAAATCGACACGCTTGTTTGAAAGCACCTTCGAACAATTTCCCATTGACGAGCGTCGTGCTTATTACGATGCAGCACTGTTCAGTGAGAGTTATCAGTACATTCCCATGTCGGCTTCGTTTCCCATTCTGGCGCAAATCGTCAAACCCGGCGGGCGGGTGGTGATTTGTGATTTTTTCAAAACGGAACACGCAGGTGATGGTCAGCCCGGCGATAAAAGCTTTGGCGGCGGTCACAAAATGCACGAATTTTATACCGAACTGGGCAAGCATCCTTTCAGTTTACTGGAAGACATTGATATCACCCGACAGGTCAGCCCTAACATCAAGCTGCTGGATGAAACACTGATGTTACGGCTGGTGCCCGCCGGGCAGACACTTGATCGCTATTTGCGTGAAAACCACCCGCGTATCTGGGGACTGATCAAGGCAGTGTTCAAAATGTTCTTTGGTAAAAAAATCAAAAAACAAAAATACAAATATTTTACCGGTCATCGTACTCAGGCCGTGTTTGAGCGTTATAAAACCTATCGCCTGCTGGTGTTGCGACGTGATGCCTGAGTTGCCAGGAGATTTCGCTGTTGTGGTTGCCGCCGCGCTGGTTGAAGATATCGGTAACGGTGATATCAGTGCCGCACTGATTCCTGCCGATGCGCAATCCACCGCACAGGTGATCAGTCGTGAAGATGCCGTGGTATGTGGCACAGCCTGGTTTAATGAAGTGTTTCGGCAACTGGATTCACACATTGTTGTTGATTGGCAGGTCAGGGACGGGGACGTTATTTGCACCAACCAAACCCTGTGCAGTTTGACGGGTAACTCGCGCAGTTTGCTCAGTGGTGAGCGCAGCGCGCTGAATCTTTTGCAGACGCTCTCTGCCACGGCCACGCAGACGCGTAAATTTGTGGATGCAGTCAGTGGCACCGGCGCGGTGATCCTCGATACGCGAAAAACCTTACCCGGTCTGCGCACAGCACAAAAATATGCGGTGACCTGTGGCGGTGGCAGCAACCATCGTATGGGGTTATTCGACGCCTTTCTTATCAAGGAGAATCATATTCTTGCTGCTGGTTCCATTGCCGAAGCTGTAGCCAGTGCCCGACAACAACATGCAGAATTGAAAGTGGAAGTAGAAGTGGAAAACCTGGATGAAGTGCGACAGGCACTGGATGCCGGGGCTGATCAACTGCTACTGGATAACATGGCGTTAGCGACTTTACGTGAGGCTGTGATGCTCAATCGTGAGAAAAATAATGGCCACGCCAGGCTGGAAGCTTCCGGTGGCGTCAATCTTGAGCGTGTGAGTGCCATTGCAGACACAGGCGTGGATTTTATTTCGGTGGGCAGTATTACCAAGGATATACGCGCAGTGGATTTGTCGATGCGTTTTATCTGAAATGTGAATGAAGAGCCAAATCACTCGCACATTGGGCTACCAAGAAAATATTGCATGATTCGAGGAGTTATTGTTGTCGTACTCCCGACATTACGAACGTTCCCAATACATTGTCAGTACATGTTGACGTCATTCGCGTAATACCCCGCTTCGCGTAGCGAGATAGCTTGCTGCGGGGTTGTTTATTCCTAACTACCGGGCGGAATAATTTGAAGATATCTGCCGGGTATATTTTGTGATGTATGTACTCCGGCGCAGGCCAGGATTCGGTACTTTGCAAAAAAACCACCGGATTTTGCTTTTCGCCAGAATGACAACAGAGTAGTTCTGGTAGAATGATCCGATGGATGTTTCCCTTATAATAGATGAACTCAACGAAGCCCAGCGCGCGGCGGTGTGTGCCCCGCCTGAAAACGTGCTGGTGCTGGCGGGCGCGGGCAGTGGTAAAACCCGGGTGCTGGTGCATCGTATCGCTTGGCTGGTAGCCACAGAAGGTCTGTCACCTTACGGTATTCTTGCCGTCACCTTTACCAACAAGGCCGCTGCGGAGATGCGTGGCCGTATCGAAGAATTGCTCAAACAGCCAGTGGGCGGTATGTGGGTGGGTACTTTTCATTCTCTGGCGCATCGCTTGCTGCGCACGCACTGGAAAGATGCGGGTCTGCCGCAGACGTTTCAGATTCTTGACAGCGAAGACCAGCAACGTGCTATCAAGCGGGTGATTCGCAGTCTTGAGCTGGATGATACGCAGTGGCCGCCCAAACAGGCCCAGTGGTTTATTAATGCACGCAAGGATGAAGGCCAGCGCCCTGAACACATCGAGCATTTCGACGACCCTTATCAAAAACAGATGATTCGCATTTACCAGACGTACGAGGAAATGTGCCAGCGCTCGGGGCTGGTGGATTTTGCCGAGCTGCTATTGCGTGCGCACGAGTTGTGGCTGAAAAACCCACATCTGCTGGCGCATTATCAGAGCCGCTTTCGACACATTCTGGTGGACGAATTTCAGGATACCAACAGCATTCAGTATGCCTGGATACGTGTTCTCGCGGGCAAAACATCCCGGGTGTTTGCGGTGGGTGATGACGATCAGTCGATTTATGGCTGGCGCGGTGCGAAGATCGAAAATATCCAGCAATATACCCGTGATTTCCCCGGTACTCATACCATAAAACTGGAACAGAATTACCGTTCTACGGCCAATATTCTCAACGCTGCCAATGCGTTGATCGCCAACAATGATGACCGCCTCGGCAAAAATTTGTGGACTGCTGACGAAGACGGTGAAGCCATCCAGCTTTATTCCGCGTTCAACGAGCGTGACGAGGCGCGTTTTATTGTCGAGCAAATTCAAAACTGGGTGGATAACGGTAACCCCTACCGGGATAACGCCATTCTTTATCGCTCCAATGCACAGTCGCGGGTGATTGAAGAGGCACTGATCCAGGCCGGTATTCCCTATCGCGTTTACGGTGGTATGCGCTTTTTTGAGCGTGCAGAAATCAAGGATGCGCTGGCTTATTTGCGACTCATTGCCAACCGGCATGACGATGCTGCTTTTGAGCGGGTGGTGAATACACCCACGCGGGGTATTGGTGACAAGACTGTCGGTGCTGCGCGTGATTACGCTCGCGAGCATAATGTCGCCTTATGGCAGGCTGCACAGGCCGTGGTTGAGCAAAAGCTATTGCCCGCACGAGCCACCTCCGCTCTGGGTGCGTTTCTTGAACTGATCCCCCGGTTGGCCAGTGATACTGGCGGCATGGACCTCTACGAGCAGTTAGAGCATACCCTGCATCACAGCACTTTGCTTGAACACTATAAAAAAGACCGTGGTGAAAAGGGACAGGCGCGGGTGGAAAACCTGGAGGAACTGGTTAACGCTGCACGTTTTTTTGAACAAGGGGATGAGCAGGAGGAAACGCCGGAAGACGAAGAGAAAATGGACGAGCTGTCGGCATTTTTATCCCATGCAGCACTGGAAGCGGGCGACAAGCAAACTGATGGCTCGCAGGATGGTGTGCAACTGATGACCTTGCATTCCGCCAAGGGTCTGGAATTTCCGCTGGTGTTTTTAGCCGGGGTGGAGGAGGGGCTGTTTCCGCATCAAATGTCGCTGGACGAACCCGGTCGCCTCGCCGAGGAGCGTCGCCTTTGTTATGTGGGCATTACCCGTGCCCGTCAGCGTTTGTATCTGACACATGCGGAAAGCCGTCGCTTGTACGGCAACGAAACTTATCCTCATCGTTCGCGTTTTATCAGTGAAATTCCGGCTGAGTTAATGGAGGAAGTGAGGCTTGGCGGCAGTGTCAGTTTTGCAGCCAGTCGTTCGGCGGGGTTTTCCTCTCCCGTGCGGGAGCCATCCGTTGGTGGCATGCGGCTTGGCCAGCGTGTGCTGCATGTCAAGTTTGGCGATGGCGTGGTGCTTAATGTGGAAGGTCAGGGCGCGCAGGCGCGGGTGCAGGTGAACTTTGACGGCATTGGCAGCAAGTGGTTGATGATGGAATACGCGAATTTGCAGCCGGTATAGTCCTGAATCAATCAACGGAATTTTTCTTCTCCTATTGTCTTCATCAATTCTTTCTTTCAGAGGTTTAAACCCTCGAACAATTGTTCCTGTGTATTGGGGGTTGTGTTGTCATGATACTGACAAGTGGCGAGTGATAGCGCAGAGGTTGCAGAGACGCAAAGGGTGCAGAGAAAAACACTAAAAACGTCGCGTTAAATACGCAGTGTTTTTTTGGATAAAAGTGTTTTAGCGCTTAATTTACATTTAAATTTAGATACATAAATAAGGACAACATCATGTTTCGAAGTAAGTTGCTGGTTTTTTTCACGCTGTTTGCCGTATTGGTTTTAAGTGCCTGTGGTGGGTCTAATACACCGACGACGGCTGTTGCAGCGGAAAACAAAACCTACAAATGGAAACTGGTCACCACCTGGCCACCAAACTTTCCCATTTTTCAGGAAGGTGTCGAGCGTTTTGCCAAAGATGTAAAAGCCCTGAGCAATGGCCGACTTAATATTACCGTTTATGCGGGGGGCGAACTGGTGCCGCCTTTGCAGGCCTTTGATGCCGTTTCCCAGGGCACGGTGGAAATGAGCCATGGTGCGGCCTATTACTGGGCAGGAAAAATCCCCGCCGGGCAGTTTTTCACTGCGGTGCCTTTTGGCATGAATGCGCAGGGTATGAACTCGTGGCTGTACGCAGGTGGTGGACTGGAACTGTGGCGTGAGCTGTACAAGCCACACAACCTGGTGCCTTTTCCCATGGGTAATACCGGTGTGCAAATGGGGGGCTGGTTCAATAAAAAAATCGATTCCATTGCTGATCTGAAAGGCTTGAAAATGCGTATCCCCGGCCTTGGCGGCAAAGTGTTTGCCAAGGCGGGCGGCACGCCGGTATTAATGGCCGGTGGTGAAATCTACACTGCGCTGGATCGTGGCACTATCGATGCTACCGAATGGGTCGGGCCGTTTCATGACGAGCGTCTTGGCCTGTATCGTGCGGCCAAATATTATTATTACCCAGGCTGGCATGAACCCGGTCCGGTGTTGGAGTTGAATGTTCATTCCGAAGCCTGGAGCAGCCTCTCGCCGGATCTGCAAAAGACGATTGAAATTGCCGCTTCCGCATCCAACTTGTGGATGCTGGCGCAGTTTGAAGCGAAGAATCTTGAAGCTCTTGGAAAGTTGAAAAACGAGTACAACGTGCAGGTGCTCGCATTTCCGGATGAAGTCATTGCCGAATTGCGCAGACTGTCTACGGTAGTGCTGGAGGAAGAAGCTGGCAAAGATGCCGATTTCAAACGCATTTATCAAGCGTACAAAACCTTCGCAGATAACAATGACAGTTGGAGCGAACTCTCCGAGGCTGCCTATGCCAAAGCGCGCAAACCGTGAGAGTGATTTTTTTGCATATCGAGTAATAAATGCAAAAGTCACAGAGACACGGAGAAAAGCAAATAAAAAACGCTGTAATCTCTGTGTTAATAACACCGGTTTTTAAAATATTGTTTATCGAGTAACCGAAATATATAAACCAAAGGAATCCCATGACTATCGCAGAAAATAAAGTCGTTACCCTGCACTACACACTTACCGATGATGAAGGCACGGTTATCGACCAATCTGACGACGGCAGTTTTTTATACCTGCACGGTGCCAGCAATATTATTCCGGGTTTGGAAAATGCGCTGACAGGCAAGACATCAGGTGATGAATTGAAAGTGACCGTACCCCCCGAAGAGGGTTACGGTGAACGTGATGATGCGCGTCTGGAAAGTGTGTCACGAGAGATGTTTCCGGCAGATGCTGAGATTGAAGCAGGGATGCAATTTCATGCTGAAGGCCCGGAAGGCGAAATGATGACGGTCACCGTGGCTGGAGTGGACGGTGATACCGTGAAAATTGATGGCAACCATCCGCTGGCGGGTGTGCAGCTCAATTTTGATGTGAAAGTGATTGATGTTCGTGATGCCTCGGCCGAGGAAGTGGAACATGGGCATGTGCATGGGCCGGGTGGGCATCAGCATTGAGCGCAAAAACGCTGCGTCTCTGCGTTAATAACACCGGTTTAAAAAACTGCTTATCGGGTAACCGAGGTACAAAATGGTCTTTGTCATTTATTAACTGACGTTATACAAACCTCAGGCTGTAGGGTGGGCATGTTTTTTTGCCCACGCGGATGCGGAATTACTGCGTGAGCACAAACGACGTGCCCACCCTGCCTTCTCTTTTTTCTTTGTGTTAAATACTCTGGAATGAGAGTGGTTTTTTACATATCGAGCAAGGAATATGCACGTTCCTTAAAACCCCTGTACAGAATCCATGATATCCGGCAGCCACAGTGTGATCTGTGGGAACAGCATAACCATCAATAACGCCAGCAGCTGAATGCCCACGAAGGGCAGGATGCCACGATAGATCTGTGGCATGCGTATTTCCGGTGGGGCGGCGGCTTTGAGATAAAACAGCGAAAAGCCGAAGGGTGGTGTTAAAAAAGAGGTTTGCAGGTTGAGAGCAATCAACACCGCGAACCACAACATGTCGATACCCATAAACGCGGCGATGGGGGCGAGAATGGGCACGACAATAAAGGTAATCTCGATGAAGTCGAGGAAGAAGCCGAGTATGAAAATCACCAGCATACTCACCAGCAGGAAACCCCATGGGCCACCGGGTAGGCCAGTCATCAATTCTTTCACCAGATCATCACCGCCCATGCCGCGAAATACCAGACCAAAGGCAGTGGCACCGATCAAAATCATGAATACCATGGATGTCATGCGAGTGGTGGAGCGCATGGCTTCGCGCAGATTGCCAAGGTTGAGGCGTTTGCGAATGGCGGCCAGAAATAATGCACCCAGTGCGCCTACGGCGGCAGATTCGGTGGGTGATGCCACGCCAAAGAATATCGAACCCAGTACGGCGAATACCAGAAACAGCGGTGGAATCAGACTTTTGAACACCTGCGGCCACAGTGGGCCAGCATTATCATCCACGGGCAGAGCCGGTGCTTCGTGTGGTCTGAATTTGGCGCGAACCAGCACATAAATAATAAACAGAGCAATAAGTATCAGCCCGGGTGTGATTGCCGCCATGAACAGTCGGCCTATGGGCACGCCGATGACATCACCCAGCAGTACCAGAATAATACTGGGCGGGATGATTTGCCCCAGAGTGCCTGAGGCGGCAATGGTGCCGGTGGCCAGTTCGGGCTTATAGCCGTGGCGAAGCATCACTGGCAGGGCGATCACCGCCATGGTGACCACTGTGGCACCTACTACGCCGGTGGTGGCGGCCAGTAACGCGCCCACCAGTACAATGGACACACCCATGCCGCCACGCAGGCGACCAAACAGACGTGCCATGGTTTCCAGCAGCTCTTCGGCAATGCCGGATTTTTCCAGCACGATACCCATAAATACAAACAACGGCACGGCAATGAGCGTAAAGCTGGTCATTACCCCCCAGATACGCAGAGGCAGCAGGGCGAAAAATTCCAGTCCCAGAGCAATGCCGCCAAACAGCAGGGCTACTGCACCTAAGGTAAATGCCACCGGGTAACCGATGAGCAGCAGGGCGATTGCGGCCGCCAGCATGACCAGTGCCCAGATTTCCATTAATGCTGTGTTCCTTTGTGATGAGTCTGTGGGGATTGATTGTTTTCGTTGTTGCCCAACAAAATTTGTGTGCTGCGCAGCATATGTGCCAGTCCTTGTAATAACAGCAGTGCAAATCCCACGGGAATGGCGGCTTTGAGCAGAAACCGGTATGGCAGCCCACCCGGATCCGGCGAGCCTTCGCCGATAGCAAAGGAGCTGGCTACAAAAGGCAGGGAGCTGATGATGATCAACAGGCAAAAGGGCAACAGAAAAAACAGTCCGCCGAGCAAATCCACCCAGGCGCGGCGGCGGCTGTCCATGTGGCGGCTGTGATAGAAAATATCCACTCGCACATGGCCATTATGTTTGAAGGTATAGCCCGCACCGAACAGGAAAATCAGCGCGAACAGATGCCATTCCAGTTCTTGCAGACCCACGGAGCCTGCCTGGAACAGGTAGCGCATGGTCACATCAAAACCGATAATCAACACCATGCCCAGCACCAGCCACGCAGTGGCGCGGCCACTCCATTCAGAAATAACTTCGATGCGGGAAATAAGACGATTAAACAGTGGCAAAATATGTTTCCGGGTATTTAAAATGTTAGCGATTCAATGGCAGGCGTGATTCTAATGGTCTGGCGCGCGTAAACCAACCATCCTTTTTACCCGGGGCAGTGAAAATGCTCTAATTGCGGCTCTAAAGAAACGTTGTTTCCTCGCCGATGGACACATCGACTATGCGCAGATCGGTGATACCGGATCGGCCATACCAAAACCGCGCACACACTATGGAGACCGTAATGAAACGATTGATGACTGCCACCGCGCTGACTGTTGCCGCTGCACTGGTTCCTTTATTAACCCAGGCCACACCTTTGTATCACCCGCCGGGATCCAATCTGACTTACGGTGCGGTGAGCAATGGCCAGTCCATTATGTCGGATATCACCAATCCGGCTGCCGGTGCGGCGGTGTTGCAACAGAATGGCAATCAGTATCGGTTTGGGATTTTAAGTTCGGTTGGTGTGGGTTATGAGTTTGGCGAGGTGGATAATCTGTATTCCCGAATTGATGCAGAGGCTCAGGCATTTCAAAACCTCCAGACGGTAACATCGGTTGCCGATATTGATGCCCGTCTGGCCAGCCTCAATGCCTTACTGGTGGATATTGAGGCTAATGGTTATGCCAAGGTTTTTTTCGGCGGTCATCTGCCAGTAATGCCGCTGGTTGTTGCGCATAAAACTCTGGGGGGCAGTCTGGTGCTGGATGTCAATGGCTCGATAGCTGCGCGGGCAACCGCGTTGAATGATCCTGTCGATTTCAATTCTGCGGCCGCCAGCATAGGGGTTGATGACCCCACTGATGATTTGACGCTCACGTTTGCCGGGGCTGTTCCTGACGGGTTTACGATTGATAATGATAGCACCGTATTGGTAAAAGCCGCTCGTACTATAGAGATTGCACTGGGCTACAGCCGCCCTCTTTTGAAGACCCGTGAGGCGACGTTATATGGGGGTTTAAGGGGGCGTTATTACAAAGTTGATACCAGCCGTACGGGCATTCGTTTCAGTGGGCTTGCTGATGGTACCGAGCAGGTCTTTGAGGATGCACTGGATTCCAATCTGGATTCTGATACCGGGCTGGGGATGGATGTTGGTGTGCTGTGGGTCAGCGAGCATTATCGTGCAGGTGCCACTTTGATGAACATCAACGAACCCGAATTCAAATTCAGCCCTATTGATCTTAGTGGTTACAGTGACCCAGGTGGCCCCGTGTACCAAAAGCTGGCAGCGAGCAATACGTATACGATGGAAAAACAACTCCAGCTGGAAGCGGCTTTGTATACAGCCAGCCGGAATTGGGTGATTTCCGGTGGACTGGATGCCAATGCTGTGGAAGATGTGTTTGGTGATGAATACCGGTGGGCCACGGTGAGTGCGGCTTATGCCACTGATACCTGGTGGTTGCCGGGCATACGTGCGGGTCTTCGTAAAAACCTGGCAGGTTCGGAAATCAACTATTACACATTGGGTGCGACATTGGCGGTGGTGAATGTGGATCTGGCCTGGAGTTCGGACAAGGTCACAATTGATGGCAGCAGTGTGCCGCGTGGCGCGATGTTAAATCTGGGGCTGGAAATCAGTTTTTAATATTGAGTATTTAACGCAAAATTAAAATTGCAGGCCCAACTGGGCTGAGATGCCTTCACTGTCGTCGCCGCTGTATGCGGCGACATCTATTTGCAGTGTACTGATTAACAGTCCAATACCGGCGGAGCCATAAGCGGCCTCATTGCCGGTCAGGTTTTGATTGTAACCGGCACGCAATGTCAGCCATTGCCATGCCTTCCATTCCCAGCCCAGGGCGGCAATTTGTGAGGCCGACGCAAAACCGACAGGGTCATTTTCCAGCAGGTCGATATCCAGTTCCACCACGGAATAGCGACTTTGGTAGGCAAAACCGGCACGTAACTGTGGTTCAAGTTTGAAAATGTCACCACTATCGCCATATTTGTAATTGCCGGGTACGACATTCTTTGCCACCAGTCCCATTTTCCACACACCAAACTCTTTCAATACACCGATATCGAAGCTGAATTGCCCCCCATTTTTGCTGTCGCTGCGGTTGATATCAACATCCGCAGTACGCAGTGGATCAGCGTAACCATAACCCGAGACCAATAAAAATTTTGCGCTAAAACCCACGGTCAGGTTTTGCATCCAGCCACTTCCATTCAATGCCGTGGCGGCAGCAACACCGTTTTCAACAATGCGCAGTCCGCGTTGTGCCAATGTGGAAGCATAGCTTGGGGCACTGAGATTATCACCGCCTATCCTGGGTCGGAGAGTGGATGCCTCATAGACATTAAAGAATGCCGCACCACTGAGAATGCGGCTGGGTATTGCCAGCACGAAGGCCGAGTTGCGGCTGCTGCTGTACAGGCTGCCATCCAGCGCATTGAGCTGTTGCTGCACCGCAGCCCGGTTGGCGGCATTATTGTTGCCGTCCAGTGTATTAGCGGCTTGTTGAAATGCGCTGAGGTTGTCTTCAACGTTGTCAGGATCACTCAGTTGGCGGCTGAGCGTTGGTGCCAACAAAAACCATTCATGAATTTCATCAGCCGTGGCCAGCAGGGCTGGATTATTAAATACGGCAAATTGTGGTCCTGAGGCTACCCCCACACCGCCCATGGCCATGGTGCGGGCATCAAACACACCAAAAGGCACGGCAATGGCCGTTTGTGCATAGAGTGTCAAGAACAATGCAAATGGCCAGCCAGGACGCCGTTTTCTGTTATTTTTACGGGTAAATATTTTCACAATCATTTTTTGCATAGCACTACTCCAAAAAATCCAATACCGTATCTAGCCCGCCAAATTGTATCGATACATCGGCTCGTGCGCGAACGGCCGGTTTCGCATGATAGGCCACACCCAGTCCGGCAATGCCCAGCATGTGCAAATCATTGGCACCATCACCCATGGCGATCACCTGTTGGCAGGTTATGCCGAGTTGTTTGCACAGTTGTTGCAGATATTCTGCCTTGGCTTCGGCACCGACAATGGCTCCGTCTACCGTGCCGTTGAGTTTCCCATTTTCCTGAGTAAGCACGTTAGCCAGAGTGAAGTCCAGACCCAGGCGTTGCTTGAGACGCCCGGTGAAAAAGGTAAAACCACCGGAAACCAGCGCTGTTTTGATCTGACGTTGCTTGAGTCCAGTGATTAATATTTCGGCTCCGGGGTTTAATTGTAGTCGTTCGTCATACACATGTTGCAGGGCGGAGGTATTCAGCCCCGTCAGCAGGGCGACGCGCTGTTTCAATGAGGCGGTAAAGTCCAGCTCACCGCGCATGGCGGCTTCGGTGATGGCGCTGACCTGGGGTTTTACGTCAATAAAGTCGGCGATTTCATCTACGCACTCGATGTTGATGAGAGTGGAGTCCATGTCGGTGATGAGCAGGCCCACAGCGGCTGCATCGAAATTTTCGGGCAGGGTATTGATATCAAGTTGACAGGCTTCACGCAGTGTATCCAGCGTTTCCGGAGCCCGTGTTTCGTGTTGCACGCGAAAGTGCCGAGCGTAAGCGCTTGGCTCGGCACCTAGTGCCTGGGTGATGTGCCGGGTTTGTTGTGCGGTGAGGGTATTGCTATGAATAATGGTTGTAGGCATGGGCGTTAACAGGTAGTGAGTTTAGTGGCAGATAGTGTAACCGTAGTGCGTTGGCAAGCCTACTCCATGCAGGGGCGTTAAGCACATTCACTGAGCAGGCGGTCGATCATGCCCAGAGCTTGTGATTCATAGCCGCCGCCAAACAGATTGAAATGGTTGAGAATGTGGTACAGATTGTAGAGCATTTTGCGCGTGGCATAGCCTGCATCCAGGGGCCAGGCGGCGTTGTAAGCGGCATAAAAGGCGGGTGAAAACCCCCCAAACAGTTCGGTCATGGCCAGGTCAGTTTCACGGTCACCGTAATATACGGCAGGATCAAAAATCACCGGTTGGCCCTGTGTATCAAAGGCCGCATTGCCAGACCATAAATCACCGTGCAACAGAGATGGCACGGGTTGGTAATCGGTGAAAAAAGCAGCCAGTGTCGTTTGCAGTTTTTCACCCTGGCTTAGCAGTGAGCGTTTTGCCCCGTTTTGGCTGGCCAGTGTCAGTTGTGTCCCCAGCCGTTGTTTGACCCAAAACGTCACCCAGTTATCAGTTTCGTGATTGAGCTGTGGCGTGCTGCCGATGCTGTTGTGTCGATGCCAGCCAAATTGTGGGCAGCGGGTCTGGTGCATTGCCGCCAGTCTGCTTCCCAGTTGTGCATCGTCCCCCGTGCTTTGCAGTGTGATGTGTTCCATGACGAGATAGGCATCTTCTCCTGCAATGCCACTACAAATGGGGGTGGGTACCCGCAGGCTGTGGCTGTTGATCAAGGCGTGCAATCCTTCTGCTTCGGCCTCGAACATGGACAGGCTGTCAGCGGTATTGGTTTTGATGAAAAAGGGTTGCGGGTGTCCGTTTTGGTGACCGGTGAGCGCATAGGCTGCGTTGATGCAGCCACCGCCCACAGGGCGTACGGTGTCAGTGGCCAGAACCGTTCCCGCTGCAATGTGTACTTGCCGTGAAATGGATTGCCAGTCGGGCATGATTTTTCCTTGGGTATTCTTGTTGCGCATATTTGCTGGAATGATAAACGGTATTGTCTGGTTGGCGTTTGTTTTCTCCTTGTTTTTGAGAGGTGTTCAAAAAACAAACAGATGTTTGGAATATTAGCATAGTCTGATGTTATGGTTGGTGAGCTAACTTAAGGTAGTTTCTAGTTTTTTTGTGCTAAGCGCTTGCCACAAATGAAGGATGTTCATTTATCCACAAATCCTGTGGATAACTTTGTGTATAAGCTGAGGGAAGCGGTCTGTTGACCTCGGTTTTGTTACAGATTTATTAAATTGGTCAAAAAATAGGCGGACTATTTTAGTTATTAAAAACAATGTGTTATAGTTTTATGTTGGTCTGTTCGTCAAAAAACGGTCAAAGTCGGTCAATATGTGAACAATGTGAAACATATTGTGTATAACGTTCCACGCTGGCACATCGTCAAGGTGATTTTGCCGGTGCTGCGAGTGTCGAGGTGCCTGAAAATGGACACAAAAAAGCCAGCACGGTGTGCTGGCTTTTTTGTGTTGCTGATAAACGCCGAAACTTAGAGGGTCATGATGAAATCGACCAGTTTTTCGATGTTTTCGTCAGAGACACGCGGTGAGTAAGGCGGCATGGGAGCACCGCCTGTGATTTTCGTCCAGTTGCCTTTGCCCCCTTTTTTCACTTTGGCGATCATACGATCTTTAGCGCCAGCGTCACCTTTGTATTTGGCCGCCACGTCTTTCCAGGATGGGCCAACGATTTTCTTATCAACACCGTGGCAAGCCAGGCAGCCGCTTTTTTTGGCCAGGGCCAGATCAGCCGTTGCTTGACCGGAAATTAACAGGGCAGCAGCAGCTGCAGGAACTATCAACCATTTTGCTTTCATTTAGGACTTCCTCTTGATTTTTGTATCCAATATTTAAATAAAACTCACGAAAGAATTTGCAAACGAGACTCCTCTCAAGCGCTAAGTTTAGCGTGATGACAAGATTTCGCTCCCCCTTTCTCTCTTTTTTCCAGAGCAATGTGCGAGGCACATGTTGTCGCCAGCCGCAGTCTTCCTCATTTCAGGTATGCAGCCGCTATTTTTGGACGCTGCTGTAACCTTGGGCGGTTTTTATGCCACTGGCACGGTCTGCTGTCAAGTTCAGCGTAGGTTCAGGAAGCCTGTGATTGGCAGATTCTGGAGTGGAAATGCGTGTGTTTCGTGAATTGTTTCCAGGGAACCCCTACCATTTTTTGATGACCCAGGCCGGGATTAACAGGGCTGGGTCGGTGTCATTTTTGCGGGTCTCCAGGTTGCCGTCACCGTCGCTGTCTACCAGATAATAAGGCGCGCCGTGTTTGGGAGAGACACGAATCGCATAAAGTTGGCCATTGACCCGTAACTCTTCAACGATGTCGGTTTTGGCATCCTGAATAGTGACTTCACCGGAAGATTCCGGTTCTTCCGCCAGTGCAATACTGGTAAAAAACAATAGAAGCACTACGACCAGGTGGGTGGCAAAAGGAAAAATCAGCTTTGAAAAATACATAAGGCTTGTCTCTTTGCGACGAGGGCAGGCTTACATTGCCCGCGTCAAAAATCCTGATTCAAGAAGGTGGTTAAAAACATCAATGGTACCGTGAGACAAAACAACCGATAATCGCCCACAGCTTTATCACCATTCTATTCTAATCAAGACACGCTCGCACTATGAAAGCAAACAAACAACTGATTCTCGTCGATGGCTCGTCGTATTTGTATCGCGCCTTTCACGCCATGCCCTCGTTGAGTAATTCCCAGGGTCAACCCACAGGTGCGGTGTATGGTGTTGTCAATATGCTGCGCCGCCTGCTGAAAGATTTTCAGCCGGAATACATGGCGATGGTATTTGATGCCAAGGGTAAGACTTTCCGTGATGATCTTTACGCCGAGTATAAGGCTAATCGTCCCCCCATGCCGGATGAGTTGCGTGAGCAAATTGCTCCGTTGCACGCTATTGTTGAGGCGATGGGGCTGCCGATGTTGATTGTGGACGGGGTGGAGGCGGACGATGTGATCGGCACGCTTGCCAGACAAGCCACAGAGATGGGGATGGATTGTCTGGTGTCCACAGGCGACAAGGATATGGCGCAGCTGGTTAACCAGCATGTCACGCTGATGAACACCATGGATAACTCCACATTGGATCCGCAAGGGGTGGTGGATAAGTTTGGGATTCCGCCGGAACGTATTGTTGATTACCTTACCTTGATGGGTGACAGCGTGGACAATATTCCCGGCGTGCCCAAGGTTGGTCCCAAGACTGCGGTGAAGTGGCTGACCCAGTACGGTACCTTGGATGAAATCATCACCAGGGCAGGTGAAATTACTGGCAAGGTGGGGGAGAACCTGCGTGATGTACTGGAGCAGTTACCACTATCCCACCAGTTGGCCACCATTAAATGTGACGTACCGCTGGATGCCGGACCGACTGAACTCAAAGTACAGGCGGCAGATACGGAGCGCCTGACACAATTATTTGCTGAAATGGAATTTAAAACCTGGTTGTCTGAGCTGTTGCCGGGCAAATACGCACAAAATGTGGATGATCATTCTGCACAGACAACGGGGGAAGAACGTGCGCCAGCAGCCGATGTGAGTTACGACATTGTGTTGGACGAGTCAGCTTTTGAAGCCTGGCTGAAAAAGCTCCAACAGGCTGAATTGTTTGCCTTCGATACGGAGACCACGAGTCTTGATTACATGCAGGCAAAAATCGTCGGTGTGTCGTTTGCGGTAAAAGCGGGGGAGGCGGCCTACGTACCAGTGGCTCACCAGATTACCCTGGAGGATGCCGATGCCAGTACACAGCTGGATCGTGATTTTGTGTTGGAGAAATTACGTCCGTTGCTGGAAGATGCGGACAAGGCCAAGGTTGGGCAAAATCTCAAGTATGACATGAGCGTGCTGGCCAATCATGGTATTACCCTGCGTGGTGTGGCGTTCGATACCATGCTGGAATCCTACGTGCTGGACAGCACGGCCACGCGCCATGATATGGATTCACTGGCGCTTAAATATCTCAACCGCAACACCATTCACTTTGAAGACGTAGCGGGCAAGGGTGCCAAACAAATCACTTTCGATCAGGTGCTTATCAGTGTTGCTGGTCCATATGCCGCAGAAGATGCGGATGTGACCCTGCAATTGCACCAGACATTGTGGCCTCAGCTGGAAAAGGAGCCCCGGCTCGCCGAATTGTTTCGGGATATTGAATTGCCTTTGTTGACCGTGCTCTCACACATTGAACGTAACGGCGTGTTGATTGATGCCAATATGTTGGCGAAACAGAGTGAAGAGCTTGCGCAGCGCATGCTGGAGATTCAAAACGAGTCTTATGAGGTGGCGGGTGAAGAATTTAATCTTGCCTCACCCAAACAGGTTCAAAAAATTCTTTTTGAGAAACAGGGTTTGCCAGTCCGGAAAAAAACGCCAAAAGGTGCGCCATCCACTGCTGAAGAAGTGTTAGCGGAACTGGCTCATGATTTTCCATTGCCCAAACTGATTCTTGAATACCGGGGCATGAGCAAACTGAAGTCCACCTATACCGACAAACTGCCGCAGCGTATCGATCCTGGCACAAAGCGGGTACATACCTCGTATCATCAGGCCGTGGCGAGCACCGGACGGTTGTCATCATCCGAGCCTAATCTGCAAAATATTCCGGTACGCAGTGCCGAAGGCCGACGCATTCGTCAGGCTTTTATCGCACCAGCCGGTTTCAGCGTGCTGGCGGCTGATTATTCGCAGATAGAGTTGCGCATCATGGCGCATCTTTCTGGTGATGAAGGTTTACTTAAGGCCTTTGCAGCGGGAGAAGATATTCATCGTGCCACTGCTGCCGAGGTGTTTGCTGTGCCGTTGAATGAAGTGGATAACGACCAGCGACGTAGTGCCAAGGCCATTAACTTCGGGTTGATTTATGGCATGTCAGCCTTCGGGTTGGCGCGACAACTGGGTATTACGCGCGGTGATGCCCAAAAATATGTTGATCTTTATTTTGAACGTTATCCCGGCGTGAAAAAATTTATGGACGATACTCGAGAACAGGCTCATGAGCAGGGCTATGTGGAGACGGTGTTTGGTCGTCGTTTGTATCTGCCGGATATCAATCACCGTAACGGCCAGCGTCGTCAGTATGCCGAACGCACTGCCATTAATGCACCCATGCAGGGCACAGCTGCGGACATTATTAAACGCGCGATGATTGTGATGGATCGCTGGATTGAATCTGCCGAATTGGATATCAAGTTGATCATGCAGGTACATGATGAATTGGTGTTTGAAATTCGGGATGAACACATTGAGGCCGCAAAGATTGAAATCAACCGGTTAATGATCGGGGTGTCTGAACTTAAGGTGCCGTTAGTGGTGGATATAGGTACAGGTAGCAATTGGGATGAAGCGCATTAGAAAGGGTTAACATCTTCCCTGCAATATGAATTAAGGATTAAAAATTCTCTGTTAGTATTTTTTACTGAAAACAGTATTGTTACGCATGTCTTTAGCCGGAACCCGGAGGTTTAACCTAAATTAATCGGTTAATCCCTCCGTCGGGTAAGTGTTCCGGTACGGTGGGGGGGTATGTTGTAGTGACGTTGGCAAGTGACGTGTTAAATACTCGGCGCTTTTTTAAAGCAGATTTTGTGTCAAACAAAATATTTTTGTGAAGGCTGCAACTTTTTATGATCCTGCCCGTCTTAGTGTATGAGCAGGCGCGATGCCTGCTCCCCGCTTCCCTCCCTAGCGGGTTCAAGCCCGGCGTCCCCAACGTCGGGTGCTTTTAGCCCCGGAGGCTGTCCCGATGATCGGGTGCCACCGGGGATTTTTTATCCTCATTTTTTATCACCAAAGTCCAGCCAGCGATCCAGTACAGCGTAGGTTTCGGTCAACCCCGTGCCTTTGAGTGCGGAAAATAATTGTGTACTGCACAGGCCATCAGGCGCATGGGCCTTGAGTTCCTGCTGCACCTGCATCAGGGTATTTTGCGCCGCGCCGCGTTTAAGTTTGTCCGCTTTGGTCAGCAACACATGTACCGGCATGTTTACCCGCCAGCACCAGTCCAGCAACTGTTGATCCACCTCTTTGAGTGGGTGGCGCACATCCATGAGCAAAATCAGTCCGCGCAACGATTGGCGTTCGGAAAGATAGGCTTCCATGGTTTGTTGCCAGCGGCGTTTAATTTCTTCGGCCACTTTGGCGTAACCGTAACCGGGCAAATCCACCAGATGGCGTTGTCCATCCAGTTGAAAAAGATTGATCAGCTGGGTGCGTCCGGGGGTTTTACTGGTTCGGGCTAGCGATTTTTGTTCGCATAACCGATTGATTGCACTTGATTTTCCTGCATTTGAACGGCCTGCGAAAGCGACCTCAGGGCCACAGTCCTGCGGCAATTGGTTGAGCCGGGCAGCGCTGATGAGGAAGCTGGCGGTGCGATAACGGATTGCTGGATTCGTTTTTTGAAAGTCAGGAGAGGTCACGGTGTGTTTGTCCAATTTAGAGAATGTATCGCCAAGTATCTAAAACCTATTGGCATTTTTGTGCCAGCTGCAATAGTCTAGGCTGCTGGTATGTCAGGCACGGAACGCTGGAACGGGACTTTATCAAACGCAAACTCGTATGGGAACGCTGATGGCCACAAGTACAACCAATACAACTTTAATCACGCAAGTGAAATATACGACCACTAAAAGGCATGTGTTTACACTGATGACCAGTCTGGCCATGAGTATTGTTATCGCGCCGATGGGAATAGGCAACGCATATGCGGCAGGCAGCGTTAAGGAGGGTAATGCCAAAGCGCGGGCTTGTCAGATCTGTCATGGCAAGGGCGGAAAAAGCACCAAAGAAGCCTATCCTATTCTGGCCGGTCAGCATGCGGCTTATCTTCGCAAGCAATTACAGGCTTTTCGGACAGGTGCTCGTAAAGATCCTATTATGAATGGCATGGCCGCCGAGCTTAGTGATCAGGATATCGCAGATCTTGCCGCTTTTTTTAGTAGCATCGAGTAATCCGCTGGCCGGATTTTGCCACTGGTGTGTCGTGTATAACCGTCTACACTTAGGCTTTTTGGGGAAGCCCTCTTAACTTCGGAGATTTGCGACATGATGTCGTTACGCGTTGTTTTTTGTCTGTTGATCAGTATACCTGTATGTACTTATTCTTCAGAGCGCCCGCACGAGCAGCTTGGAGGGAGTATCAGTGAGGGACAGCTTAAATCAGCTGCCTGCCAAGGGTGCCACGGCCTGGATGGCAACAGTTTCAGTCCGGACTGGCCGAATCTTGCCAGTCAGAATGCCAATTATCTGTCCAGACAGATTCGTGACTTTCAGTCTGGTGCCCGCCAGGATCCCTCCATGCAGAGCATGGTGACAGGGCTGGTTGAGCAGGACATCATGGATATTGCAGCCTATTTTGCGACACAAAAGGTGAAGGCCGATTCCGCATCGAATTCTGTGGCAGGCAGAAAGCTTTACATGGGTGGCAATCGTTATACGCATCTGCCAGCCTGTGCTGGTTGCCACGGGCCCAATGGCGCAGGTAATGGGCCGGGGGGGATTCCGGGCCTTGCCGGTCAAAAGCCGGGCTATGTGATCAAGACCCTGCGGGATTTTAAAACCGGTACGCGCAGCAACGACCGCAATGAGATCATGCAGGACATCGCCGCAAAAATGACAGAGAAAGAAATGGAAGCTGTGGCGCAGTTTCTCGCCGGTATGGGTGCCGAGACACCCGATATCGGCGAGTAGGTTTTATTTACGCGGGTTATTTTCGACCTGGAGCGTAAAGATAACTGTTAAACGTGGATACGTCCTGACTCACCTGACGGAACAGGTGATTGAGGCTGATAATGGCGTGCTCCAGTAGATTCACGGCGATGTACGAGTGTTCCACGCGCAGACGTTTGTACATGGCTCGACTCAGTTTCAGCAGGCGGGTACCATTAATCAGCGCCTTTGCCCGCACCGAGCGCGGATTACGATCAAAAAAGGACATCTCGCCCATGAGCTTTTCAGACTTGATGTGCCCGACCTGACTCTCGGCCTTATCATCTGCATACAATGCCGTTTTTCACCCTCGATAATAAAGAGAATTAAAGGGCTCTGACCCCTTATTGGACCCCTTATTGCGTTAGGGCCTGATGTGCGAAGGTTGAAGGCAGGGGGACCGGTTTAACGCCATGTGGGGGACGGGTGAGGGTGAAACGGAATCGGTGCTGGTTGCTGTCGGTGAGTATGACGTCCATGGAGAATTGATTAACTGATCGGTAGGGGAAAAAAGGCGCACGCTATCGTTGTATAAACTTCGAGGTGGTGCCAGCTATTGTTACGGTAATTAACGCGGGTGTCGCAGAGACGCAGAGATTCAATCAAAAGCAGGCGCTCTTGGGGCGATCTCTGGATTCCGGCTAAAAACATGCTGGAATGACAAAAAAATTAATGCCTTTGTTGAGTTAATTGACGACGCGCCCTAAACTGATCAGTTAAACCTGCTGCGAACGCTTAAGGTGCAGAACCTGAAGCGTTTTTTCACCGTATGAGTGATGTGCTGTCGTCCAAAATGACGGAAAAAGAAACAGAAGCGGTGGCGCAATTTCTCGTCGGCATGGGTGCTGAGGTACCCAGTGCCGACAAGTAGACTTTATATTCACACCCGTTATTTTCGGCCCGGCGCATAAAAATAGCTGTTAAAGGTAGACACATCCTGACTCACCTGACGGAACAGGTGATCGAGGCTGACAATGGCGTGCTCCAGTAGATTCACGGCGATGTACGGGTGTTCCACACGCAGCCGTTTGTACATGGCTCGACTCAGTTTCAGCAGGCGGGTACCGTTAATCAGCGCCTTTGCCCGTACCGAGCGTGGATTACGGTCAAAAAAGGACATTTCGCCCATTAATTCACCGGATTTGATATGTCCCACCTGACTTTCGGCCTTGTCTCCCGCATACAGTGCTGTTTCACCCGCGATAACGAAATACAATGCCTCACCCACGTCGCCGATTTCGGCGATGACATCACCTTTGTTAAAGGTGACCAGCTCCGTGTAATCAATCAGTGTGGTGACTTCCTTGATCGTCAGTGATTCACACAGGTACTGTTGATTTAAAAATTGCGTTAGATCGATCTTTTCGGAGACCATGGGGTCATACTCCTTGCTTGAGGTCGGTTGTGTTGAGTGATCAAAATTGAGCCAGTTTGTTCAGACTCATAAAACAAGGCCATAGCATAAACCCTAAACGATAATCTGCGCCAGTGAAGAGCTGATCTGTTTTATTGCGTTCATTCAGCGATTTGGATAGGCTCACGCACAGCCACATTGCGGTTCGCAGGCAATACCCAATAATAAATGACGAGGTTAATCTCCATGAAAAAACGCACGCCCCTGTTTGCAGTCTTTGCCATGGTTGTTGCACTGGGTTTCACCAGTGCCGGCAATGTGATGGCAGCCAAAGAATATGAAATGATCAATCCGCCTCAGCCGACCACCAGTAAAGATAAAATCGAGGTGGTGGAATTGTTCTGGTATGGCTGCCCCCATTGTTTTACGTTAGAACCTTATGTGGAGCGTTGGCTGAAACGTAAACCTGAAAACGTCAAATTTGTGCGCATGCCTGGCATGTTCCGTCCCAGCTGGGAGATTCACGGTCGTGCCTATTACACGGCGGAAGTCCTCGGTGTGGTGGATAAGGTGCATAAGCCCATGTTTGAAGCCATTCATGAACAGAAACGCAGCCTGAGCAATGAGGCCTCCATCATGGCCCTGTTCAAGGAAAATGGTGTCAGCGAGAAGGATTTTAAACGGGTATTCCGTTCCTTTGCGGTGGAAACCAAATTGCGTCGCGCCAAAGATATGGGGCAGCGTTATGGTGTCCGCGGCGTACCGGCCCTCATTGTTAATGGGAAATATCGTACTGGTGCAACGCAATCCGGTGGTAATGCCAAAGTATTCAAGGTAGTGAACGAACTGGTCAAAATGGAAAGCAAATGATCCGGCACTGGCCTGAGCGCGGTCGCATTGTGGCGACTGTGCCGCCTTGTCTGGCGCATCTTGCGCTATGAAGGCCGCCGAACTCTTCGTTCGTTGCCTGGAAAACGAAGGTGTTGAATACATCTTTGGTATTCCTGGCGAGGAAAACCTTGACGTGATGGACGCCCTGCTGGATTCCAATATCCAGTTCATCACCACACGTCACGAACAGGGTGCGGCCTTCATGGCTGACGTTTATGGTCGCCTCACCGGGCGTGCAGGGGTATGCATGGCCACTCTGGGGCCGGGTGCGACGAATCTGATTACCGGTGTTGCCGATGCCAATATGGATCATGCACCACTGGTGGCCATTGCCGGTCAGGCCGATACTCACCGCCTGCATAAAGAATCCCATCAGGTACTGGATCTGGAACAGCTGTTTCGCAGTTTCACCAAATACAGTTCGCGCATTCTTGCGCCGGATATCATCACCGAAGTGACGCGCAAGGCTTTCAAGGTGGCGCAAACGGAAAAAACCGGTGCCTGTTTTATCGAATTTCCCGAAAATATTGCGTCGATGCATATCGACGACACGCCGTTGCGCGTCAAGCATGCCAGTATGCCCGAGCCTCCGGCGAATCGTGTGGCTTATGCCGCAGAAGTGATTTCCAATGCCCGTGAGCCTATTATTCTTGCCGGTAATGGTGTGGTACGTGCTGGAGCCTGGCAGCAATTGGCGGATTTTGCGCAACGAATGAATATCCCGGTGACCAACACCTTTATGGCCAAAGGCGTGTTGCCGTTCCGGCATGCCATGGCATTGGGCAGTGCGGGTCTGCAATCACAGGATTACGTCAACTTTGGTTTTGAGCAAGCCGACGCCATCATCTGCGTGGGTTACGATCTGGTGGAATACCACCCGCGCCTGTGGCACCCCACCCGTGATCGCACTATTGTACACATCGATAGTTCACCGGCAGAAGTGGATGCGCATTATCCGGTTTGTGTTGGCGTGGTAGGAGATATCAAACATTCACTGGATCGTATCGCCGGGCAGGCCACGCCCCATGAAGGGCACAAACTGCGGCCGTTGCGCGAGGCGTTGATCAAGGAAATGAATCAACATCGCGACGATGATGCTTTCCCGCTCAAACCGCAAAAAATCATCTGGGACTTGCGCACCGCCCTGGATCTGGAAGATACGGTGATTTGCGACGTGGGCGCACACAAAATGTGGATGGCGCGCATGTTTCGCTGTGAACACCCCAATACCTGCCTGATTTCCAACGGCTTTGCCAGCATGGGCATTGCTGTGCCCGGTGCGTTGGCCGCACGTCTGGCTCAACCACAGCGCAAAGTGGTGGCCGTGACCGGTGACGGTGGTTTTTTGATGAATGTTCAAGAAATCGAGACGGCCGTCCGCTTAAAAATAGCCATGGTAGTGTTAATCTGGAACGACTCGGGTTACGGTCTTATCGAATGGAAGCAAATGAACCAGTTTGAACGGACATCCAATATAAAATTTGGTAACCCGGATTTTGTGCAATTGGCCGAATCTTTTGGTGCCAGGGGTTACCGCATTGAGGCGGCCGAACAATTACTGCCAACGCTGAAGCAGGCATTAGCAGACGATGCCGTCAGTATTATCGACTGCCCGGTGGATTATCGCGAAAACCTGCGTCTTACCGAAACTCTGGGTGAGATGATTATTCATCTGTGAATTAACCATTAATATCCAAAATACCCAATAATTAAATCTAACCGCCATAATCAAGATAACAGCCTCAACTGACGACACACAATGTATGCATACTGTACCTATTCCTGATCCTTTTGAAACTACCAGCCCAGGTACCCGGTTGAAGCTGCTGAGTTACAATATTCAAGTGGGCATTGCGGCCAAACGTTATCGGGATTACGTGACCGACAGTTGGAAACATGTGTTGCCTCATGCACAAATTTACGACAATCTGGGCCGTATCGCGCACGCCATCAGTGATTTTGACATCGTAGCTTTGCAGGAAGTGGATGCTGGCAGTCTGCGGTCCAGCTTTATCAATCAGACTGAATATCTCGCCAACCGAGCCGACTTTCCCTTTTGGCATCATCAAACCAACCGTAATTTCGGCAAAATCGCCGCCCACAGCAATGGCTTGTTGAGCCGTTACCGGCCCACGCAGATACGCGAGCACAAGCTTCCAGGTCTACTGCCCGGTCGAGGCGTGATGGTGGTGCGTTACGGTCATCAGGACAACCCGCTGGTGTTACTCATTATGCACATGGCTCTGGGTAAACGTGCGCGGCAACGGCAGTTTGAGTACGTCACACGTATCGTCAATCAATACCAACATGTCGTTGTGATGGGTGATCTCAACTGTCAGCCGGACAGTAACGAAATGCAGTTCCTGATTTCCGCCACAGATTTATGTGAACCTTGCCACGGCCTGAAAACCTTTCCCAGCTGGCGGCCTGCACGCACCCTTGACCATATTCTTACCTCCTCAAGCCTGCAAGTGCATGACGTGCATGTTATGCAGCACCTGCTTTCTGACCATCTGCCCATCGCCATGGAAATCACTTTGCCAGATGAATTCCACATAGCCGCCTGAGCCAAACCAAAGATAACGTGCCTATGGACGAAGAAAACTGGAAACAAAAATATCTTGCGAGTCTGGATAATCTCGAAAAACAGGAAGATAAATGGCAGGCCACCGAAGCCTTGCTCAAGCAGGGACTCACCCGTGTTGCGCTGGCTGCACAAGGGCTGAATGCTTCTCTGGATGACGACCTCGCGTTGCTGCGTAAAACCTTGCGCAAAGACATCGATTTGCAACAGCTTGAAAAGGTGGTTAGCGACCTGACTCAGTCTGTTAAAAGGCTGGACGAGCACCGGGGCGACAAAAATACGGCTCACAGTCCGCAGGAGTTGCTGACCCATTGGCTGGACAGTTTGTCGTTTCCTGCTCCGCTCAATGCACGCATCAAAGTCCTGCGTCAAAAGATTGGTGTCATGCACAACCTCGCCGACATGGAAGTACCTCTGCGCGAACTGTCGGAATTGGTTAACGAAGCGCTGCAACATGAGAATGCGGTTTCGCAACATGTTACGCAAAACAATAAAGAACAACAGGGCGGTGGTTTTTTCAGCCGCTTGTTCGGCAGTGACACCTGCAGCGCAACGGACAAGCCTGCCGTACCTCAAATCAACGAATTCTGTATTCAATTACTGGATACACTAAGCCTGCCCGCAGAACTCACCGATCAGGTGGAAAGCCTCAAGGACCGATTCGGCGAAGGCCTTTCCGACCACTCGGTTGCGCCCGCACTGACCGCTATTGCCAACCTCATTTCTGCCATGCGCCGACAAATGGAAGAGGAAAACAAAGAGCTACAGACTTTTTTGCACCAGCTTGGCGACAACCTCAAAGAGATAGATCAAAATCTTTCCGGGGCACAAAGCTCGCACAAAGCATCCATGGACAGCGGTCGTGAATTTGATGCCGTAGTACATGCTCATGTACAGGATATTCAAAGCAAGGTAGAAGCTGCACCGGAATCCAGCCAGCTCAAACAACAGATTCAGGGTCGGCTTGACGCCATTCGTAAACACCTTGAGCAATATCGTGAAACAGAAGAAACACGCCAACAGCAATTAGAGATTCAGCTGGCGCACCTCAACAGTCGCGTACACGGTATGGAAAATGAGGGTGAAAAATTACGTCAGCGCTTACAGGAAAAACACGAACAAGCCGTGCGTGATCCGCTCACCGGTCTTTATAATCGTCTCGCTTATGACGAAAGAGTCATGCAGGAATTTGCCCGCTGGAAACGTTACGGGCAGTCCATGGTACTGATGATGATCGATGTTGATCATTTTAAACATGTCAATGACACCTACGGCCATAAAGCCGGTGACAAAGCATTGGTATTAATTGCCGACCAGTTACGCAACCATTTACGTGAAAGTGATTTTCTTGCCCGCTTCGGCGGCGAAGAGTTTGTTGTGCTGATGCCGGAAACTGATATTGAGTCCGCTGTGGCTGCTGCCGAAAAATTACGTGCTGCCGTTGAGAAGTGCCAATTTCATTATCAAAATACACAAGTCAGCATCACCTTTTCTGCCGGGATTGCTCAACTGCGTAAAAACGACAACCCCGAAAGTTTGTTTCAGCGTGCTGACGAGGCCATGTATCGCGCCAAAGAAGCCGGGCGTAATCAATGCCTGATTGAAACGCCTTCCTGACGATTAGTAACATGGCACATAAATCCACACTTGATTCCAAAACCCGCAGCGAAAAAAAGACTCGTATCGACAAATGGCTGTGGGCCGCACGTTTCTACAAAACCCGGTCACTTGCCAGTGAAGCGATTAAAGGCGGTAAAGTTAGCGTTAACAGCCATCGAGCCAAACCCAGCCGGGAAGTGGGGCTGGGTGACACGCTTGTTCTTCGGCAGGGTTTTGACGAAAAAACTATTATTGTGCAGGCACTTTCTGGCAAGCGTGGTCCAGCCGTTGTAGCGCAACAGCTTTACCGGGAGACGGAAGACAGTATTCAGAAACGTGAAAAAGAAAAAGAACTGCGCAAGCTCGCTGCGGTGCAGCGACCACATGGGGAAGGGCGGCCGACCAAACGTTCGCGGCGACAGATACACCGGTTTACGCGGTCGGAATCATGAGTGGAACAGCCCCTTTTTTCCTTCTTTTCTGGCTTTGTAATTGATAAGGAAATCTCCTTTTCGACGTCCCCGGTCAAAGCTACTGCCATTGAGTTTAAATCGCGTAAGTTGTCTGGCTTCTTCCGCTGATATGCCTTCGTATTCGATTCTGTAGATTGCTGAGTAGATAATGGCGCGTCCCGTGCCATGATAACAGTGAATCAGCACAGGATACGATGCACTGTCATCCATTACTTCAAAAAATTTCACAAGGTTTTCTTTTGTGGGGACTTGATCGGAGGGGATGTTGATATACCGAACGCCGAGCAGTTTTTCTACGGCTTTCCGCTCCAAGTCGATACCATCCTTTTTTCCAGGATTTAAAGTGTCGTGCAGTGCAGGATGTCTAAGGTCAATCACCGTTTTAATTTTGTTTTTAATGAGATAGTCTGCGATTTTTTCGGGTGGTATTTTTCCGGATTTGTAGACCTTGTTTTCTGTAATGACACCGAAGCGGTAGTTAAATTGCACCTGCCAAATATATGATAATCCGATAACCAGGGTGCCCAGCAGAAAAATTTTTCCGGATTTTTTCATTGTTTTTTTCGCACCCGTAATTGTTTTTTTGTGATGTGACATAGCTCGCGTTTTCCTGTTTTATTTCTTTGGTTTTACGGATGAATAACTCTGTTTATTTAAAGTGATTATATGAGGCATAAATTACCTGGACATTACCGGTAAGTTGTCAAATGGTAATCCTGTGTTATTTTTTTATGGTTTAAATGTGGATGTATAAAGAGAGAGACTGGTCATTAATAAGAGCTGGTCCTGGAGAAGCTACTAAGGGATTCCCTGTGCTAAAAAGGAACGCTATCCTCTTTAATTTATAGGCTGTTAATTTATAGGTTGTTAAGTTTTTATATTCATTTTAAAAATGATCAATTAAGTCAGGTGAGTGATAAGTGTATATAAGATATAACTATGATTAGATGTACGCCTGACTGCCCGCAGAAATGCGCAGAATCAATCAGGTTTATACGCAGAGATTTAGTCATCCTCATGGTCTGGTGGGGTATGTGTTGCAGGGGGGTAGAAAAGTATTATTGTGGATTAGAGAGCACTGTTTTTTAGAGATTTTCTGTTATATTGATTCTTGATCCCGTGCGTGCAAAAATGGTCAGGAGAGGAAAATTATTAATGGAGACGGTTCGATTGCCATGATCGCAACGAAAAGCAATAAAGCTGTGTAATATCAAAAAATAATTCCTTTTAATACAGGTAACACAAATATGTATTTCGATAATAAAAGCTTGTTGAAGCCGCCAGTGAGTCGCGCAGCCTATAGTGACAGAACTGCTTGGTTGATGGCTGAAATGGCACGGCTCGCTTATTTCAAATTTGAAGGCAGTATCGATATTGATGATGTTGCAGCGACGTTGACTAAAGAATCTGACCCGAAGTCTATAAAAAAAGTACTGGAAAGGTTGTTAAGTGATAAGCAGCAGTTAAGTGGTAATGCTGAAGCTGAGTTGAAAAGTTATCTGACTATTAGCGATTTTGTATTGTCATCTGTATTCAATGTTGATGGTACACAGGCTTTTCTTGCCACAAGCGAAAAATATAAGATGAATGTTTTGTCATTCAGGGGAACCGAGGCAGACATACGAGATATTAAGACCGATCTTAAAGCTACGACAACAGAGATTGATGGGTACCAGATACACAGTGGGTTTTATCAGGCTTTTAGTAAGGTTAAAGCCGATATTGAGGCCGAGCTGGAGCTGTTACAGAATAATGGATACCCACTTTATATAACTGGGCATTCATTGGGGGGAGCATTGGCGTTGTGTGCCACTAAGTTTTTGGCGTCCGATAGTCTGGGAGCCTGTTACACTTTTGGTAGTCCGAGAGTTGCATCGTCAGATTTTGGTAGCGATATTAAAACACCTATTTATCGTATTGTGAATGCTGCGGATCTTGTTCCTCGCGTACCCCCGGCCTATATACAGCACTTATTGATCAGTATATTTGAGGTTGCGCATATACCCTTTGTGAGCAGGATTATTGTTAAGGTGCTGGAGAAAACAGTGGGTTATTGTCATCATGGTGACATGAGGTTTCTCACCGCTAGTAAAAATACCGACTATAGTGATCTGCGACTTTTGCAAAACCCGACTATCATAGATCGGGCGATACGGCTTTTTAATCGACTGATATTGACATGGGGCAAGGCAGGCGCTACAGACCATTTTATTAAAGCATACAGTAATAAATTGGCTGCATATGCGGTCATGCGTAATAAAAAATAGATAATTTTTCGCTCCTTCGCGTCCTTTGCAGTGACTATCGTTTGTGTCGGTAATGGGCAGCACCTAAATTTCACATACTGCAAACCACCAAAAATAAGCGCGTTGTTCATGGGTAAACCTTGGAGCCTGATTGATTTTCTTTCCCTTCAAATAATTCGATCAAGCCGGTCGATTTTTTGCGCTTTGATCTTTTTCCTATCTATTTATACTGGCTCTAAACAACGGAGGAGCAAAACATGAAAGGTGAATTTGTCCGGGTAACATCGGGTTTCAGAAATTGGATAACGCCGGATGGCAGTCCCGGCCTCACAGGCGAAGGGGGGTTTTCCGCCGAGCCGGGACGTTATCATCTTTACGTTTCTTATGCCTGTCCGTGGGCGCATCGTACGTTGATTTTTCGGGTGCTCAAGGGATTGGAAAATGCTATTTCGGTGTCTGTGGTACACCCGTTGATGCCTGCGCAAAGCTGGGTGTTTGGGGAATACCCGGGGGCGACACCGGATCAGGTCAATAATGCCAAAACATTGGCTGAAATTTATCAAATAGCAGATGCGGGTTTTAATGACCTGGTGACTGTGCCAGTGTTATGGGATAAACAGCGCAATACTATTGTGAATAACGAATCCTCAGAAATTATTCGTATGTTGAATTCTGCATTTAATGATTGTGCTGGCGTATGTGCCGAAATGGATTTTTATCCACAGTCTTTGCGTGAAGAGATTGATACCATTAACGAAGTGGTGTATCACACAGTGAATAATGGTGTATATCGCGCCGGTTTTGCCCGCACGCAAAAGGCTTATGAGCAGGGGTTTGATCAGTTGTTCACAACGCTGGACGAGCTGGAGATACGATTGGCCACTCAGCGCTATCTTGTGGGTGAAAACATCACTGAAGCGGATTGGCGATTATTTGTTACTTTGGTGCGTTTTGATGCGGTGTATGTCGGTCATTTCAAATGCAATAAAAAGCGCCTGGTGGATTATCCGAATTTGTGGGCTTACACGCGGGAATTGTATCAGGTAGCTGGTGTTGCAAAAACGGTGAATATGGATCATGTCAAATATCATTATTATGCCAGTCATAAAATGCTTAATCCCAGTAGTATCGTGCCTAAAGGGCCGGAGATCGATTTTTTATTGGCACATGGGCGTTCTTAAGAGATATGACAAAACAAGCTGGATGGGGCGATAGACAAGCAATATTTTCACGTTGTTTTGTCATACCGCCCAGAAACAGAAGAATGATAAAAATACAAAGGAGTTCTTGATGAGCAAAGCAAACATTGCTGACACCAAACCCATTGCTGTAAACCTGGAAGCGGGAGAAGAATATTATTGGTGTTCCTGCGGCCAGTCCCGTAATCAACCCTTTTGTGACGGTTCCCACCGTGGTACTGAATTTACGCCCATGACCTTTAGTGTTGGTGAGGCACAAGAGGCTTATTTGTGTCAGTGCAAACGCACCAGCACGCCGCCGTTTTGTGATGGTGCCCATGCGCGGCTTGATGAAGATGAAAAGGTCAACTACGCCGCCGCTACTGATACCCTGTCAGCAAAAAACACCCCTGAAGAGTCCACTCTGGAAAGTATTCATGCATTGGCGCGTGACGGTCTTACAAAAACCGGCCACCATGGCGAAATGGCCTCTATGGGTGTGCCTCGTCATATGCTGCCACAGTGGGATGATATTCAAATCCTCGCGGCGCAGTTTGCACGCAAGCCGTTGATGGAAGACGTTGCAGTGGGTAGCGAACTGGTGATTGGCCCGAAGGCCAAAAAACCACTGATATTGAAAATTCCATTGTTTGTTTCCGATATGAGTTTCGGTGCGCTTTCCGAAGAGGCCAAGGTGGCTCTGGCGCGTGGTGCTGAGCTGGCAGGAACGGGTATTTGTTCCGGTGAAGGTGGCATGCTGCCGGAAGAACAGGAGGCTAATTCCCGTTATTTTTATGAACTGGCTTCGGCACAGTTTGGTTATGATGAATCATTGCTGGCGAACATACAGGCCTTTCATTTCAAGGGGGGGCAGGGGGCCAAAACCGGCACCGGTGGTCACCTGCCGGGTAAGAAGGTTACGGAGAAAATTGCCCAGGTACGCGGTTTGGAAAAAGGTCAGGATGCTATTTCACCCCCCACTTTTGCCGAATTGAATACTCCGGCAGACTTCAAGCATTTTTCTGATCGTGTGCGTGAACGGAGTGGTGGTGTACCCATTGGCATGAAGTTGTCCGCCAATCACATTGAAAAAGACATCGCATTCGCTATCGAAGCGGGTGTTGATTATATCATCCTCGACGGTCGTGGTGGTGGTACCGGTGCTGCGCCGCTGATTTTCCGTGATCATATTTCAGTACCCACCATTCCCGCCCTGGCCCGGGCAAGACATTATCTTGATAAAAAACTGGGCAAACAAAAACAAAAGGATATTACATTAATCATCACTGGTGGCCTGCGCACACCCGCAGATTTTATCAAGGCGTTGTGTCTGGGGGCTGACGGTGTTGCTCTTTCCAACTCGGCCATGCAATCCATCGGCTGTGTCGCTGCGCGCATGTGTAATACTAATAATTGTCCGGCAGGTATTGCTACGCAAAAATCCGAATTACGCGCCAGACTGAATGTGGAAAAGTCCGCCAACCAGCTGGCCCGTTTTCTTGAAGCCTCTACTGAACTGATGCAGGTTATGGCCCGTGCCTGTGGCCACGATCATTTGCAGAAATTTAATCACGCAGATTTAACGACCTGGAATCGGGATATGGCCGCATTGACGGGAGTGGCGTATGGTGGTTTTGATCCCGACCGTTAGGGAGCAACCTGGTGGAACCGCTACGCTTGTTCCACCCTACAGTTTTTACTCTGTGCTGAATAGAGCGACACAAAAAACCTATGCGCGCTCCAACTCTACACCCTACCCAGGTAGGGTGGAACAAGCGTAGCGGTTCCACCATGACCTTGCTATGCCCTGCAAACTCGATTGCCTGAAACCGGAAAATTAAGGATTCTGTACGTTTATGTGCATCACAGAGATACCACTGGTACAGCACGATAGCAACTTGGCTATACAGGTAAAAAGGACATGAAACCACAGTGTTTATTTTGTGAGAGAAAAAAATTTGATTTGATTGGGGAGAATGCGCTTAGTTATGCTATTCGGGACAAATATCCGGTAACGAAATTGCATACGCTGATTTTAAGCAAAAAACATTACAAGCATATTTTTGTACTTCCGGCGGAGGAGCTGGTGAGTATTTTCAAGTTGGCAATGATATGCCGGGAAAAAATTATAAAAGAAGATGATTCGGTGAAAGGGTTCAACTTTGGCGCAAACTCAGGAGAGGCTGCGGGCCAGAAAATCGAACATGTGCATTTCCATCTTATTCCAAGACGCATCGGTGATATTGATCCACCACCAGCGCGATAAATGTATTAACCGGTGCGGTATTTTTCTTTATTGTCATTTTTATTCTCATGCCGACAGAGTGTTATGATTCTGGCATGACATTGATTGAAACTCCTTCTTTTTATGATTCCGAGCTATTGGCTTTGATGGATAAACTGCTTTCCCGGGCACAGCAGGTGCGGCATCGACATATGATTGTACTGGCAGGGAATGCGGCCTGGTGTCGGGATGCGGGGATGCGACTGATGGCTTTGTCGGGGTTGCCGCGTGTGACCTGGGTATCATCGGAGCAGCAGGAATGTGCTGATGTGGTGTCGATCAGCGCAGCAAAAAAACTTCTTGGGGAGGAGCGCGATGCGATTGTGTTTGATGCCCATTCAGGTTTTGATCCTGATGCTTTTGGTGCGGTGAGTGGCGTGATTTGTGGTGGTGGCTTATTGGTATTGTTATGTCCACCGTTGGCACAATGGGAAAATATGAATGACCCTGCGGCAGAACGTATCGCCATCTGGCCGTATAACACAGAAGATATCAGTGGTCGGTTTTTACGGCGTATTGTCCGTGTGATTAATGCCTCGCCTGAGGCTGTGACGGTGATTGAGCAGGGTGCTGCGTTGCCTGTCGTGCATGCGTTTGCCAAAGCACAAGATTCTGTAGATATGCCGGATGATATTTTTCGTACAGACGATCAACGTGCTGCGGTTACCGCTATTGAACATGTGTTGCATGGCCACCGGCGGCGACCATTGGTGTTGGTGGCAGACCGGGGGCGGGGTAAAACGGTAGCGCTGGGCATTGCGGCGGCGCAGCTGTTGCAAACACAAACGATACACATTGTGGTTACCGCACCGCGACTTTCTGCTGTGCAGCCATTGTTTCAACAGGCGCAAAAAATCCTGCCTGAGGCCAGTGTGCGTGAAGGTTGTGTGCAATGGGGTGATGCCAGTATTCAGTTTATTGCACCGGATGTGCTGTGTCTGTCAGCCGTGCCAGCTGACCTGGTGTTGGTGGATGAGGCGGCGGCCATTCCGGTCACGCTCCTGCAACAATTGTTAACCCGTTATTCACGACTTGTTTTTTCAACCACTACTCATGGTTATGAGGGGACCGGTCGGGGTTTTGCCGTGCGCTTCAGGCAAACGCTCGATGAGCAGACGCCGGGCTGGCATCAAATAACATTACAGACACCTGTTCGGTGGGCTGAAAATGACCCGCTGGAAAAGCTGGTATTCAAGATGTTATTGCTGGACGCCACAAGTGCCAATGATGAACAGGTTGGCACAGCGACAGTGGACAATGTGGTGATGGAAAAAATAAGCCGGGATGCGCTAGTGAATAATGAATTTCTGTTAGCGCAGGTGTTTGGTCTGCTGGTGGTGGCGCATTATCGCACCCGCCCCAATGATCTGCGCAACTTGCTGGATGGCCCGGGTTTGTCCGTGTATATCAGTCGCTATCAAGGGCAGGTGGTGGCGACGGCGCTGGTGGCTACTGAGGGTGATTTTGATGCACAGATTGCCGAGGCTATTTTTGCAGGTCAGCGTCGACCGCGCGGCCATTTGATGCCTCAATCGTTAATGGTGCATGCGGGCTTGAAGGATGCTGCGGGTTTGCATTGTACGCGGGTAATGCGTATTGCTGTGCATCCGGTATTGCAACAGAAAGGCCTGGGCCGACAATTATTAAAACACATCAAAAATGATGTAAAAAAACAGGGTACTGATTTATTCGGAGCCAGTTTTGGTGCCACGGAATCATTGCTGCATTTTTGGGCACATGAAAACATATTGCCGGTACGTATAGGGTTTCGGCGTGGCCATGCCAGTGGCGAATATTCAGTGATGGTTCTGGCGGCGCTTTCTGCTGCGGGTGAAAAGGTTTATGCTGCGGCCCGTGCCCGTTTTAAGCGTGATTTGCCACAGTGGTTGGCTGATCCGTTACAGATGCTGGATGTGGCAGTATCGGCTATTTTATTGCAGCGCAATACTGATGGTATTGAAATAGCCTTACCTGATCAGCATGACGTGGATATGTTGTTCGCTTTTTCCAGGGGAGAGCGTACTTACGAAGATGCGCTGGCACCCATTTGGCGTTTGTTGATAACGCCAGGAAAGAAATCCACAAATGCATTTGCGGATGTTGAACATCAAGTATTGTTTATCAAGGTGTTGCAAAAACAATCGTGGGCAAGCGTAGCCCATCGGTTTGGTTTGGCCGGCAAAGCTGAAGTGTTGAGTCATTTGCGCAATGGTGTGCGTCAATTGCTGGATCGATAAAAGGCGATTATCATGCTGCAAATAAAATTTTTCCAAGGATGATCTTCCCATGTCTATGACGGGTATGCATTTTGTCATCAATAACCCGTTACAGGGTCCGTTTCCACACGGCTTGCAATTGGCCATGTTTGGCATGGGCTGTTTTTGGGGTGTGGAAAAAATGTTCTGGCAGTTGCCCGGTGTGTATTCCACGGCAGCAGGCTATGCTGCGGGTGTCACACTCAACCCTACTTATGAAGAGGTGTGTCGTGGTCAGACGGGCCACAATGAAGTTGTGCGCGTGGTGTTTGACCCGGAAATACTGTCTTTTGCCACATTATTGAAACTGTTTTGGGAGGGGCATGATCCTACGCAGGGCATGTGCCAGGGGAATGATCGTGGTACACAGTATCGTTCGGGTATTTATGTGTACGATGAAATACAGCGGCAGCTGGCAGAAGAAACACAGGCACGTTATCAAAGCCAATTAACGGTGGCTGGTTATCCACTGATCACCACTGAAATCATCACTGCACCACCGTTTTATTTCGCTGAAGATTATCATCAGCAGTATTTGGCGAAAAACCCTGATGGTTATTGTGGTATAGGCGGTACCGGAGTGAGCTTTTCGGCGTAAACAGGTGACTTTGGTGTTATGCAAAAAACAGTTTCTGCTTGAAGGCAGGCTTGCTTGTGGTTACACTTTTTATCAGCAAATGGGTGAGGGGCAGGGAAGTCACATGACCCCTAAAATGATACGGAGAGGCAAACATGGTGATTGATGCATTAAAAGGGTTTGACGAAGAAGTGCCAAAATGGGATATCGCTCTGGCTGCGTTGGCAAAGGAAGAGGTCGAAAAGCTGGGGCGAGGCTTGCGTATTGCCGAGTTTAAACGCCTGGCTGATGAGCATACGATACGTTTTGATGACATTATGGTGACCATGTTTGAATTGGTGATCAATAAGGAATGGCGTTACGAATATCCGGATGGTGTGAAAAAAACCATTGATCGTGATGAGGTGGAAAAACTGTATGTGGGTGGACGATTGGTGGAAGCCGATGTCAATGAATATGTCGGTTTATGGCTGCCGCAATAGCCTGTCATGTAAGCCATTTTTTGAAGACAAGCATTAAATACAAATTTCAGACAGAGAAGATTATGAAATTGAATGTTGTCAGCAAGGCTGCCGCGAGCGTCGGTGGCCTTTTTCTTTTTTTAGGCAGTATGTCGATGAATGTGGCCGCAGAACCCTTTGCCCCACGACCTCAGCTTCCTGCTGATATAGCGAACAATTATCAGGCACAAAGTGCCCGTGATTCGGTCATCCCTGAAGCGGCACGGGTGGGTATTCCTGCTTACCCCGGTGCTGTTATTCTTCGTACTTTTGCGGTGAAAGAGCGACCGCCAAAATATGAAGGTCTGCCGATTATTGAATTGATGACTACGGATGATTACGAAACGGTTATCGCATTTTACAAAAAGCAGCTACCTGTCTGGGGTGATGCTGAACTGATGTCGGCCCATTATTTTGCACAATACGGCAACCTCAATTTTTTTAAACCCGAAGAGCCGCATGTGGGCATCCATAAAATGGAAAATTATTATCGGGATGGCGATAAAAAATTGTTGCGTCAGTTGTTGCCAGGTGCACAGACGCTGATTAAGGTCTTTTACGCCCGATAGCAGGAAAACACCCCGTCATTTTTTGAAATAGGCCTGGGTCAGTCGAAATACCACAGGGCTCAATGCCAGCAGGGCGATCAGGTTGGGGATGGCCATGAGGCCGTTAAATACATCGGCCAGCAACCAGATGATTTCCAGTTTACCCAGTGCACCCATCAGAATGGCCACCAGCCACAGCAGTCGATAAGGCAGGATGACGCGAATGCCGAAAAGGAATTCGGCGCAACGTTCGCCGTAATAACTCCAGCCCAGTATCGTGGTGAAGGCAAAAATGGCCAGCCCGATACTGATGATAATGCTGCCAAAACCGGGCAGACCTGTGGCAAAGGCTTGCATGGAAAGCGCAGCGCCGGTTTCGCCGCTGGTCCAGACACCGGTAAGAATAATTACCAGTGCGGTCATGGTGCAGATAATAATGGTGTCGATGAAGGTGCCCAGCATACCAATCATGCCTTGTTGTACCGGGTTGTTGGTGCGTGCTGCGGCATGGGCAATCGGCGCGCTGCCAAGACCGGCCTCATTGGAAAAAATACCCCGCGCTACACCGAAGCGAATGGCTGCCCATACGGCGGCACCAGCAAAACCGCCAGTGGCTGCTGTGCCGGTGAAAGCATCACTGACGATACTGGCCAGTGCCGTTGGCACATCAGCGAGATGTGCAAGGATGATCCACAATGCACCCGCGATGTAGGCCAGCGCCATAAAGGGCACCAGTTTGGCGGCTACCACGGCGATGCGTTTGATGCCGCCGAGGACAACGATAGCGGTTAAAATCATCATTACGCCACCCGAAACCCAGTACGGGACGGCGAAGGCCGTGTGCATGGCATGGGCGACGGAGTTGGCCTGTACCATGTTGCCGATGCCAAAGGCGGCGATCATGCCAAACAGGGCGAAGGCAATACCCAGCCATTTCCAGTTATTTCCCAGCCCATTTTTGATGTAATACATGGGGCCACCCACGTAGCGCCCGCGTTCGTCCACCTCACGATACTTTACTGCCAGCACTGCTTCACTGTATTTGGTGGCCATGCCGACGAGTGCGGTAATCCACATCCAGAACACTGCGCCGGGGCCGCCGAGAAAAATGGCGGTGGCGACGCCAGCGATGTTGCCGGTGCCAATGGTGGCGGCCAGCGCGGTCATTAGTGCCTGAAAGGGGGTGATGTCACCGTTGTCGTTGGAGTGGCGGCTGCGCCACAAGAGTCGAAAGCTGGAAATCAGTTGTCGCCAGGGCATGGCTCTGAGGCCAAGGGTGAGATATACACCGGTGCCCAACAATAACACCAGCATAATGGGGCCCCAGATGATGCCGCTGCTGAGATTTAAGAAGTTTGTGATAATTTGCATATGTTTTTTCGCTTGTTACCAGGTGTTATTTATTAGATAGCGTAGGTTTCTGGACCGGATAAATACCCTCCGATATACTGCGCAGCGTCTATAAACTTATACGGTAATGCAAGTACATGCGTATTTTTTCTTTTTCATCATTGAAAGCTTCATTGATGACACTTTTTCTTTTTTCCTTTTGTTCAACACAGGTGCATGCCGGTCAACCGCTGGAATCCCTTATGTGGAAAATGTCGGTGGCCACAACTGCCGCGCTGATTGCTACAACCAATCCACTGAAAGCCAGGGGTATGACAACAGAAATCGGTGGTGGTGATCATGTTTCTGTGGTGCGTGCAGGAGCCCAGTGGGACTGGAATGATGATCTTTTGGAGGTGTTTGGTTGGAATGTGAGCTCTTATTGGCAGCTGGATTTTTCCAGATGGCAGAGCACGCTAGATGCCAGTCAGACGGGCGTTAATATGACGGTTGGGCTTACGCCAATGTTTCGTTTTACGGGAAAAAAAGGCTATGTTCAGCCGTATCTGGATGTGGGCGTGGGGGTTAACCTGTTTACCGTCAGTCGTTTTCAAGAACATGAGTTTGGTTCAAATTTTCAGTTTTCAGACCAGTTTAGTGTCGGTGCGAATATTGGCAAACGAAACCAATGGGGGTTCGCTTATAAATTCCAGCATTATTCCAACGGCTCTGTCCGTGTGCCAAACAAGGGTATCAATTTCCATTTCTTGACACTGACTTATCAATATTGAGGAGTGCCGGGAAGATTGTTAAAAGCGAGTTATTGATCCTCGTTTTTTTTATCCATTATGTCAAAAATTCCCCCGAAAAGCTGTCCACGATCAACGGGTTTTGTCAGAAAGGCGCTGGCACCAACGCGCTTTCCCCAGAATTGTTCAGTGGCCTGTTGTTCGCCGCTGACAATAATAATGGGAATGTGTGCAGTGGTTTCATTTTTGCGTATTTGGCGCGTGGCTTGAAAACCATTCAGGCCGGGCATCACAACATCCATTAAAACAAGGTCAGGCAAATGTTCCTTGGCGGCGGCGACACCTTCCTGTCCGTCAGAGGCCGAGAGGGTTTTAAAACCAGCTTGTGTGAGCATTTTGGTGAATGTGGCAACTGCCGTGCGTGAGTCGTCCACAATGAGGATTGTAAAATCATAGCCGTCGGCAGGTCGTGGGTTGTGCCGACGTTCTTTAACGGTTTTGGCTCTGCTGGTGAATAAGTTTTTTAAACTGAATGGTTTCATACAAGAGTATCCCAGAGAGTTGGTGGCTATCATAAGGTTAGCGGCAATTAACATCAAATATTATGCGTAGCTTCGATTTTCAGCCCATTGGCATTATTCATTCCTGTTATAGCGAAAAATTCGGGATTCCGCGGCAGTCAGGCCTGGTGACAGCAGCGTCGGCTACGCTGGCGTTATATGCTCCCTATGATTGCCCGGAAGCACTGGTGGAATTACAGGGGTTTTCTCATGTCTGGGTGGTTTTTGTTTTTCATCAAGCATTGCGTGATGGATGGAAGCCCACTGTGCGCCCGCCACGTCTGGGCGGAAATCAACGTGTGGGTGTATTTGCCTCGCGTTCTCCGTTCCGTCCTAATCCTATTGGTCTGTCGGCAGTCATGCTGGAAGACATTCAGTGTCACAATGGCCATTGTCAATTGAAATTGCGTGGCGGTGACTTTCTGGATGGCACTCCCGTGTTGGATATTAAACCTTATTTACCTTATGCCGACGCCTTGCCTGATGCACAGGGTGGTTTTGCGGCACAATCTCCAGAAAGTGGGATGGTGGTGGTATTTAATGAATTAGCTTCAGCACAGTGCGCAATGTGGGAGCGAACACAATATCCGGATTTTCGCCAGTTGATTGAGCAGGTTCTGCAAGCGGATCCGCGTCCTGCATACCGCATTGATCGCGAAGATAAACAATTATTTGGTATGCGCCTTTATGATATTGATGTGAAATGGATTGTTCGTGGCAATCAGATTGAAGTGACAGCATTGTTATCACAGAAAACGGAAGATAAAGTCTGATAAAGACAATGTTCAAGCTTCAATATTACTGGCCGATAGTGCCTGATGTCTGATAAATGAAAAAGCCTTTCCCATAGCAAGGAATGGGATTATCAACATCAGAAAGGTGTTGGCACAGAGTAGATTTTTGCCGATTGTTTTTTTTGATTTTCAGTGAACAGAGGTCGAAATATTTGCGGCAGTATGCAGTAAATATCCACTTGTACTATGTCCAGTGTAAGACGATCAGATGTAACGCCGTTTTTCCCCAATGCACCTCAATCGGTGGAGTCAATCGAACGGTGTGTGCGCGATAATTTTCCCGGTTTAAAACAACAATTACCACTAGGCGCTCAGCTGGTGTTGATTTGTGATAAATCAACCAATCGCCTTTTTGTGGTGGCGCATTCAGCAACCAGCACAATAAAAAACAGCCAACAGCTTGTAAGCCTGTCTAATGCTTCCATTGTTTCTCTGGTGCTTGAGTCTGGTGATGTTTCAGTGTTTACATTGTTAGCGAATACTCGTGAAGATGAAGCTGTTTTTACAGAATTATTTGGTATGCATCATATGTTGGTGGTGCCTGTTTACCGGCAGGGGGAGATACTTGGCGCGGTAGTGATTGGCCGTGACAGGTCGGGTAAGATGTTTTCCGAAGATGAAATTTCAGCGGCAGATCAGGTAACGAAAATGCTGGGCCAGCTTCTGGCTGAAGTGCGGGTCGATGGTGTGACTGACGGTATAAATGCAGTAGCAAAAAATAAATCCAAAGCCGTAATGGATATGGATGGTGAATTGCAGCGGCAGGAACGCTTTCGCATATTAAATGAAATGACCGGTAGCCCCATTGTGGTGCTGGATGAAAATCTATTGGTGTGTGAGGCAAATGTAGCCGCAGAAAAATTATTTGATGTAGATGCAGGAAAATTATTAAATAATTATCTGGCGCAGTATTTTTCCGGCGATGTTTGTCATTTACAGGCCTTGCGGGATATAAAAAACACCGGCGCAACATTTTTTGAGGAAACTGTTCAAAAGCCCGGTGGTGAAACATTGTTTATTGATGTGCATGCCAATCTGATTATGCCTGATGGTGTGCCGATGATAAAAGTATTTTTGCGTGATGTGACTGAGCGAAAGATGGCAGTAGTTGCTTTGCAAAAAGCCAATCAGAGAGTTGTTCATTTGCTGGAGTCTACCAATGATGCCTATTTGGCATTGGATGAGGATTATGTCATTACTTATTGTAACCGGCAGGCGGAACAGTTGTTTCAGGTGTTGCGAAGGGATGTGCTGGGGCAGGTTTTATGGGATGAGTTACCAGAATTTTCTACGGTGTTTTACGAGCCCTTTCAGCTGGCGATTGATGAAGGATCGAATGCGGCATTTGAGGTGTATTATTCACCATTGAATCTGTGGGTGGAAACACAGGTCTATCCACACCCTGATGGCTTGTCTATTTTCTTTCGTGATATCACGGCAAAAAAAGAGGCTGATGCAGAGCTGCATGCACATCGCCACCATTTGGAAGAGTTAGTCCGTGTGCGTACGGCTGATTTACAAATCATGCGTGAACAGGCCGAACAGGCAAACCGCGCGAAGAGCATGTTTCTTGCCAATATGAGCCATGAGTTACGCACGCCCCTGAATGCCATTATTGGTTACAGTGAACTGTTGCGAGATGATGCTAAAGTGCTGGGTGCCAGTGAGCTGGCTGTCGATCTTAATAAGATTTATTTGTCCGGTCATCATCTTTTGCGGTTGATTAACAACGTATTGGATTTATCGAAAATTGAAGCCGGAAAAATGGAAATGAAGCTGGAGTCATTTAATGTGGCTTTGTTAGTGGGTGATGTGTCATCCACTGTTGGTATGTTGATGAAAAAAAATAATAATACGCTACGGGTAAATTGTGAGGGTGATCTTGGGGAAATGGTGGCGGACAGTGTGTGGGTGCGGCAATTGATTCTCAATTTGTTAAGTAATGCGGCTAAGTTTACCCACAATGGTGATATTGAACTCAATGTGCGGCGTACGAACGCCTCGGATGAGGCCTCTTTATTTTTTAGTGTTAGTGATTCCGGCATTGGTATGAATGAGACACAAACATCCGTTTTGTTCCAGGCTTTTCAACAGGTACATAACAATACATTGGTAGAAAATGAAGGTACCGGTCTGGGATTAACGATCAGTCGAACTTTATGCCGCGCTATGGGCGGCGATATCAATGTTAGTAGTGAGGAAGGCAAGGGTTCGACCTTTGTGATCAGTTTGCCTGCGGTGGTGGTGTCGAATGATCCGAATACATCCGTTAAACCGTAATTTAAAAACAGGTTCGGCCTCTTGGAAAGGAATAAAGAGGCCGAACCTAACACTCAGTGCAGTGATAATAACCCGTTACTGTGTCCGCGTAACCACCACCTTTGCTGCCTGACCCAGCCAGCGATGTGATTCATTGAGCGCTGATGTCAGCAAGCCATCGTCGGCTGTTACTACCCCGCTGTGAACAGTCAGTCGATCCAGGTCATTCCGGGCAGCATTAAAACCTTCGCCCATAGCTGCCGGTCCCGGCATACTGTCTGCGGTTTCGCTATTGGCTTCAGTGCCTGCATCGTATACACGCGCCACGCTTGAAACGCTGTCATCCACGGCCAGTTCACCAATATTCCAATTACGTATGCCGGTAAAAGCATCATTGGTATTGGCTAACATGCTGGCCACCGTGAGTTGCAAACTTGCGGAGTGATCAACCGTGATAGATACCGTTTCCGAGCTGCCTGGCCCGAACGGTCCGTTGCTGGAGCTGGTGCTCATTATTACTGCATTATTGGCATTTGCTTCGCTGAGAAAGGTTGACGGATCACCTGATTCAGCAAGTGTTTCCAGACCCGTGCTAACCGTTTCACCCAGTTGCCACGGCACGTAGGCGGAGTCGTGTACTATAACGCCTAAAGGCGTAAAGGGTTGGCCATTGGTAAGGTTGTATACCGTAATGTCGTAAGTGGCATTGTTATTACTGACATTATCATCATTGTTACTATCTCCACAGGCACTGAGCATCAGCAGAGTTGCGGAGGTAACAGTGACAGCCAGATAAGATGACAAGCATGAATGTCGTTTTTGTTGAAAGAGTCGCATAACATCCCTCCTTTACGGTGTGACGGTGACAGTGATTTTAGCCACCGGGTTTTGCCAACGGTGGATGGTGCTGTCCAGATCACTGTTGCCACCTATGGCATCCTGGTCACCCAACACGCCGCGATGTACATGAATCATGGTATTACTGTCTGCTGTTGCTACACCGCTTCCATTCGTGCCCGCATCCATTCCGGGCGCACCCGGCATCATGCCGATATCTGTATATGAGCAAGCGCCCGCAGTCATTAACACTTCATCGTTGGCTTCAGTTCCGGCATCGTAGGCATTGACGTAGTAGGTGTAGGTACCGGCTTCGCTGGGAATGTGCTGGGATTCCAGTCCCAGGAAGGCGTCGTTGGTGGGTAATACCATGGCGACAACACTGAGATGGGTTTCTGTGGTGACCAGCATTGCTGTGGTGCTGGCACCGGGAGCCAGCAGACCGGTGGCTGGGTTGGCGATAGTATCTGCATCAATAGCACCGACCTCAGGTGTTGCCAGCAACGGGTCGAGGTGACCACATTCCGCCATGTGCTCGATGGGTAATGTAGCGGGCATACCTACCTGGAACAAGTGTGTGCCATGGTCGTGGGCTGTGACCAGCAGTGGCGTGAAATGATTGCCATTGGTGAGATTGGTGATGGTGACATCCCAGGTTGCGGCCTGGGTGGCGCTGGCAGCAAAAGCGCTGGTGAGACTGGCCGCTAGCGCCAGTGCGAGTGAATGTTTGCGAAAGCCATTGCGGGCTGTAGAATCTGTGTTTCCGGTCATTTTAAATCTCCGAGCTGATTGAGAGTTTTTGTTATTACGCACTTGTCCGTGTGAGCGGGTGCGAACTCGGTTAGTGTCTATCGCGCAACTGATCCAAACATCACGAATCAATCACAAATTGTTCACTTTTTAGATTCAGATATTCAGAGGGTGGATTGGCGCATGTTTTATGACAGGAAGATTGAACCTAAATTAATCAGTTAAATCTACTGCGAACGCCTAAGACACAGAATCTAAAGTGTTTTTCAGAACATGTTGAACTCACCGTATGGGTGATACGCTTTCGTCCAAAATAACTTGAAAAACGCTTTATCTTCCGCATCTTAGTCGCTCTCGCTATGGTTTAACTGATTAATTTAGGTTGAAATGTACGGGTGATTTGAAGGACTGAAAAAAGAACGGGGTCTCGTCGTTTATCCGTGACGAGACCCCGTTTATTGTCCGGCATTAAATTGATTATGGTGTCAGCAGCAACACCCTCCGCCCGGTTTAACGGCTTCAATGGTGGCAGATAGCACATAGTCCTCGACGCCGCGTCCCGGTGCCCAGTCTTTAATAAAATCTTTGGACTCGTCTTTTGGTGCGATGCGGATATTCTCAAAACCTGCTTCGCTCATCATCGCTTTTAAATCATCGACCAGTTCGGCACCCGCCATGCAACCTGCATGCAGTATAGGGTCATTTTTCATGTCTTCCGGCATCTCGGCGCTGGCGACGATATCGGAAATGGCCAGACGACCACCGGGTTTGAGGATGCGCAGGGCATCACGAAAGACCTGTAATTTATTGGGAGAAAGGTTGATAACACAGTTGGACATAATCACGTCAATGGAGTTGTCAGCTACGGGCAGATGTTCTATTTCACCCAGCCGGAACTCTACCTGTGTGTATTTGCCTTTTTCAGCATTGGTGCGTGCCTTGCTGAGCATGGTGGGTGTCATGTCAATGCCGATGACGCGGCCATTTTCACCGACTTCCTGTGCGGCGAGAAAAGCATCAAAGCCGCCGCCACTGCCGAGATCCACCACCACTTCACCGGGTTTGAGGCTGGCAATGGCACGCGGGTTGCCGCAACCCAGACCCATGTCAGCACCTTCGGGCACACTGCCGCGTTCATCAGTTGAATAGCCCAGGCGAGTGGAGATGATGGTATTAATGGCCTCGTCATCCGACACGCCGCAGCAACTGCTTTCCACGCCGCAGCCGTTGCTGTTGTTGCTGGCTTCGGCCACCTCTGCATAGCTGTCACGCACATGCTGGCGAATATCGTCGTGAGTTTTTTGATTCATATTTTACTCCTGAAAGTTACTGCGCGGGACGCGGCAGTCCGATAGTAGTTGCGCATATTATATCAGCTGGTACCTGTGAGGGTAGATCACCTCTTTATGCCGGGGCTTATTATTATTGACGTTGGGATATGCTTTGCACCAAAAACGGGCGTTCTTAGGTGGAGAAAAATAACATATAAAAGTCAGGTATATGTGAAGCTGACTGCCGGAAAATGGCAATCGTTTTTATTGTATTACTGTTATTGTCTTGACAGAATGACAGCATGGAAACAGTCATTGATTTTATTCGCCATGGAGAACCAGAAGGTGGCCGTCGTTTTCGCGGGCATTCCATTGACGATGTACTGAGTGAAAAGGGGTGGACGCAAATGCGCCGGGTGGTGGAAAGTGGTTGCCCGTGGACACAGATTGTGTCGTCGCCACTTGTTCGCTGTCATGCTTTTGCAGATGAGCTGAATCAACAGCACCATGTTCCGGTACGGATAGATGACCGGTTAAAAGAGGTCGGCTTTGGGAGCTGGGAGGGTCTGACCCATGACGAGATACAAGCCCGTGAGTTATCTGACTATCAAGCTTTTTATCGCGACCCGGTGAGTAATCGCCCGCCAGGAGCAGAGCCGTTAGATGTATTTTTTGCGCGCGTATCCAGTGCGCTTAAAACCATTGTGGCTGATTTTTCCGGTCAGCATGTGCTGGTGGTGGCGCATGCTGGAGTGATCCGGGCCATTATGGCACATGTTTTGGATATTCCAGCAATGGCGGTTTACCGTATTCAGGTGGTTAATGCAGGCCTGAGCAGAGTTCGCTACGAATCAGATTGTTTTCAACTCGTTTTTCTCAATCGAAAAAGTGTGTAGGAATCTATTCGCCGACAGTGGTTATTCGTTAACACGTCAACAAATCTCCAACTCATTGGATTTCCGCTGTTTGGAATCTCGCAGGAAAACAAAACCAGAGTAACCAGATGTCAGTATAAACCAGCAAAGGGGTTGAATTTTCAGACACCTCAGCATTGTTGTGTCCCATTTCAACAAATCCGGAAAAACCAACGATAAAAATACTTTTCGAGGAAGAATAAGAAGCAGCGAAAGTTGTTCCTTTGTAAGTTGTTATGTGTCTGAAGGTATTTGAGATTAACATTTTTCGAAGATATCGAGAGGCATCATTGAGGGAACTTTATGATTATTGAAGAAATACACCCGTCATCGATGGCTTGAGTGATGTATTACCAGATATTAATGTTGTATGTCGTATGATGGTTTTTAAACAAAAAGAGCAAGAATGGACAAATGACATGGATTGCGTATTTTTGAATTATAGATAGTATGCAACAAGTGGGGGGAGTAAAAGAGGCACATAACCGATTAATGGTTTGTTGCACCTTTCGTGGTATGGGTTTTAGGTTTTCGTTGAAAAGTAAAGCTAAATATCGTTAGATTGAAAGCGTTATATATCACATATTAATAAATGTTAATATTTAAGTATAAGGAAAAGTACTGAAACAGCGATGTCTGTTCCCCCGAAAAATAATAGATTAGAGATGCTAATTATATAACTTATTTAATTTCCATTCCTTAACGTAATGATTGCTTCAGTGAAAGTGGTGAAATTGCGGATCAAGTGTCATTGATAGAAAAAGTCAATAACGCAGTAGAGGGATCAATTATTCAAAGTGATCTCTGAATACCGTTAAAAAATGCGATTAATCCTGGATAATTCTTCGCCGACATCTCTTTGTGTATACGTAGAAAAAACCGATATTAGGTAACAGATATTTTTTAATGGTGTCCACTATCAATATAGTAATACTTACAATATTTTATTATTGAAGTGGAACGTCTTTATATTGTTTCGCGTTAACAAGAACTATATCGATTCATAATTTATCTCGGTATTATGTTTTTCTAATGTTTTTATTTCATATCATTGGATTATGTATGGGTCATATTTTATAGCATCTTTGATAGATACCGGATATTTTTATGGAGAAAAATATGATATTTAAAATACTGTTTTCTGCTGATAAGGTTGAGTGAGAAAACATAATGCAGGAAGCAACTAATCTGGTTGAAACGCTGATCATGAGGGCGGAATACGCTCCAGAGAATATTGCGTTCTCTTATTTGGATGATCAATGCAATGTTGTGTCTCAGTTATCCAATCAACAGTTGCATATCCGGGCAGCAGCAGTTGCAGGAAGGCTGCAACAAATAATCTCTCCATCAGATAGAGTTTTATTGCTTTTTCCTCAGGGAGTGGAGTTTATTTATGCCTTTATGGGAGCGATGTACAGTGGTGCGATTCCAGTAACAACAGCACCGCCACTTGGTGACACTCGGCACAGTGGGGATCAGCTATCCCATATCAGAAATATAATTGAAAAAGCGAATATCAATATTGTTCTTACGAGTGCATCAATTTTTGATGACGTCGTGCAGTATTTTTTCAATTCAAAAACATTATCCAAAAAAGTTTTTTTATCTGTTGAAGACATAGCAAGTGATTTAATAGCGCATTGGTCCATGCCATTGATAAAAAGTCACAATATTGCTTATCTACAACGGACATCAGCTAAAAAAGGGATTCCTAATATTGTCATGATCAGTCATGACAATATTAGGAATGTACATAAGTGTATTGAACGACAGTACAAGCTGACAGTGTCAAGCCGGTCAATGAACTGGCTTCCTCATTATCATTATCTAGGCCTGGTTTTCGGTATTCTTCAGCCACTTTATTGTGGTTACAAAGGGTATATGTTTTCTCTGTTTGATTTTTATAAAAATCCGCATGGCTGGCTGAATGCAATTACCCGATACGATATTACATTCAGTGGGGCGCCCAACTTTGCCTATGGTATGTGTATTGATCAGTCACTGGATTCCCGACAGAATCTGAATTTATCCAAATGGAATACGGCATATAACAGTGGCGAGCCTATAAAAAAAGAAACGATGAATGGTTTTTTTGAAAAATTTAGGCACTGCGGTCTGAAAAAAACAGCTTTGAAACCTGTTTATGGACTGGCAGAGTCTCCTTATGTAGCGTCAGTAAAAAACCAGAGTAGCGATGAAAAACTCAAGACGATCAGTTCTGGGTTAGCAGTGATTGATGCACAGGTGGTGATTGTTGTTCCAGGGACTCGAATAAGAAGTAATGATATGGAGACAGGGGAAATTCTGGTCAGTAGTCAGTGTAATGCAATGGGTTATTGGAATAAACCTGAAGAAACAGAAAAATCGTTCAATATTTATCTTGAAGACTCTGGTGATGGACCGTACCTAAGCACGGGTGACCTGGGGTTCATAAAAAAAGGTGAAGTGTATGTTGTCGGCAGACTCAAAGATGACGGGTTTGCGGATTACTCACCTGAGAATATTCCCCCGGAGCAGCTTGTCAATGAAAAAATCACAAATTGAAAATTAATTATGAAAGTAAAAAATAGCAGGAAAAATGATGATATTGCCATTATTGGAATGGCTTGCCGATTTCCGGGCGCGAGAAATTATGAAGAATACTGGGACAATTTAATTGCCGGAAAAAATTGTGTGGGTGAAATACCGAAAGATCGATGGCTCTGGGAAGATTATTATGGAGACCCTGCCAGTGAAGATAGCAAGACAAACATAAAATATGGTGGGTTTATTGAAGATGTCGATAAATTTGATCCGCTTTTTTTCAAAATATCCCCCCGTGAAGCCGGTTATATGGACCCACAGCACAGACTTTTTCTGGAGTCCACATGGCATGCCATTGAAGATGCAGGGTATAACCCGGCAGGTCTGGCAGGAAGGGATATTGGGGTATATGCCGGCGTATCGAAAAATGATTATGCAGAACTGATGAGAGAACAGAAAGTACCGATTATTTCTTTTTTATCAACAGGCACAGTGCATTCAATTTTGGCCAATCGTGTATCCTGGTTACTGGATTTCCAAGGAAAAAGTGAAGTGGTTGATACGGCATGCTCCAGCTTTTTGGTGGCTTTGGATAATGCTGTTAATGATATTAACAACGGGTTTTGTGAAGCGGCTGTTGTTGGCGGAGTCAATACGATTCTCAGTCCAACGATGTATATCTCGCACAGCAAGTCCGGCATGTTGTCAGAGGATGGTCAGTGCAGGTCATTTGATGCCAAAGCCAATGGATACGTAAGAGGCGAGGGTGTTGGCGTCGTCTTCATAAAATCTCTGGCCCAGGCAATATCCGATAAAGATAATGTCCTGGGAGTCATCAAGGGTTCCGCAGTAAAGCACGGTGGGCGATCCAATTTTTTAACGGCCCCCAAAGTGTCTGCGCAGGCTTCCACCATCAGTGCTGCGATTACTGCTGCTGATGTTAATCCAAAAACCATTGGTTATATTGAAACACATGGCACGGGTACTCCGCTCGGAGACCCTGTTGAAATTAATGCACTGAAACAGGCTTATCAGCCGTATTTGAAGGGTGATGAATCCCCGTTTTGTGGTTTGACTTCAACCAAGACGAATGTCGGTCATCTTGAAAGTGCAGCGGGTGTCGCGGGACTTATTAAGGTGTTGCTGGGTTTTAAATATAAAAAGATACCGGCATTACTGCATTTTGAAGCACTAAACCCTTACATCAAACTGGATGGCAGCCCATTTTATATTGTCGATGAGCATCAGGAATGGAATAACATCAGACTGGATGGTGTTGAGTACCCGTTACGAGCAGGTATTAGCTCTTTTGGAATGGGAGGCGTCAATGCACATGTGATAGTAGAGGAACCACCTCTCTTTGACAGAAACAATAAATCACTACCCGCAGGAAAACGGTCAAAAACCGATAAAAAATATATCGTCCCGGTTTCTGCGAAAACAAGTGAGCAGTTAAATGAATATGTTGTATCACTTTACAAATATCTGAACAGGAAAGACGGACGTTGTTCTATTTCTGATATATGTTTTACCCTGCAAAATGGCCGTGAAGCATTGGAAAAACGGGTTGCATTTTTAGTCGATGATTATCAGAAATTACTGAGGGGGTTGCAGGATTTCACCGAAAATAATCGAAATAACCAGGTATTTGTTGGTGATGCAGGCGAAGACAAAAAATCTCCATTCCCTTCACCGGTTTTTGACAGCCATAACATTGATGAGACGGTTGAATATTGGGCGAAGGGCGGTGCTGTTGACTGGAAAGATATTGTTCAATGTCAGAAAGGAAACAGGATTCAGTTACCGGTATATCCGTTCCAAAAGCGACATTGCTGGTTTCCCCGTCTGGAAGAAAACAAAGAACGGATATTAAATGGAAAAGAGGGACATTCTCTTATCTCCCAGACATTTTCAAAATCCGATTATTTTATACGTGATCATATTGTCAAAGGGGTGAGTATTGTTCCCGGAGTCAAGTGTCTGGATATTTTTCAAGTGGCAGGAGAAAAAATAAGCCGGAAACCTGTCCGGATATTAAAGGATATTTATTGGGCGAAAGCCATTAAGGTGGAGCAGGATGTTCACCTTAATGTGAAATATACCCGAGGAGATTCTGATAAAAGCCATAACCTCTCACTGGTAAAAGGTGATGAAGTTTATTGTACGGGAGCTATCATTACCGGTCATCAGGAAAAACCACTGCGCCGACTTGATATTGGAAAAATAAGGATGCGATGCCAGTTAACGTTGGAACATCAGGCATTGTATCAGCAGTTTATACAAAATGGATTGACCTATGGTGATACCTTTCAAAGCATAAAGTCTTGTTACTACAATAAAACGGAAATATTATGTGAATTAAAGCAATCTCCGGACATCACTGTTTCGGCTGATAACCTGCTGGAACCATCCATGCTCGATGGGGTTTTTCAGTCCGTTGTTGCTCTACAGATATTGAATACAGAAAAAAAGCAGGAGCAAAAAGTTCCTTTCCATCTGAAAACAATCAAAATACACGGAAATATTCCGAAGCAATGTTATGTATATTCAGCCATAAACAGTAAATCAATAGATGATGATCAAGCATCCTTTAATATGTATTTGTGTGACCAACAAGGAAATATCATTGTTGAATTTTTGGAATTTGTTAAACGTGAATATTCGCCATTGGTGGTATCAGGTGATGCACCTGCACATAAAATGTCTACAAATAATGAAAAGAACATTATGGAAAATAATATATTTCATTACACGCCGCAGTGGATTCCGAGAAAGTCAGGAATGCACAATGAAAACACCTCATCCATTATTATTTTTGATACTAATCCATCGTTATCGACATTTTTGCGAAAAACAGGAAGATATAAACATATAATTCTGGTAAAGACGGGAAATAAATTTAAGCAAACTGGAAAAAACACTTATACGATTAATCATAAAAAGAGTGATTCGTTTAAATTATTATGGGATGCCGTTAAAAAACAGGGAATAGAAGCGGAAGCAATAATATATAAATGGAATTATAAAGTTAATTATAAAAACGCTTCGCCAATAGCACAAAATATTGATTTAGGCGTAAAATTATTGTTGACATTAACGCAATCTCTGATGCTGGCCAAGTTATCGCATCGTGTGCGTATATTATATCTATATCCTGTCCGGGACTCTGTAGAAACATGTCTGCATGCATCAGTGGGTGGCTTTTCAAGAACACTGACATTTGAAAACCCGAACATCAATATTACCTCTGTGGGGCTGGATGAGCATAGTCCGGAAAAAATCGCTGGCGTGGTGTCTCAGGAACTGGGTTTTTATCGAAATACACCTCTCACCGAAGTGCGCTACGTTAATGGGCAGCGGAAAGTCCGTTTGATGGTGCGCCATGAGATTTTTTCTGCAACGCTGGATAAATCCTTGATTAAACAAAATGGAACGTATTTGATTGCAGGCGGTGCAGGAGGATTAGGGTATCTTTTTGCCCAGCATCTTGCCAGGAACTATGGCGCGCGATTGATCCTGATGGGACGCTCAAAAATAAACGATAATATTGAAACAAAGCTTGCTCAGCTTCGCCATCTCGGTGGCGATGGGAAATATTATTCTGTCGATATCAACAATGAAGCCGCGTTGATTAATGTTTGTCAGGAAATCCGAACAGAAGATGTTCAGCTAAATGGTGTGCTTAATTGTGCCGGTTTGATTGAGGATTCTTACATCATCCATAAAACCGGGGAATCATTTGACAACGTTGTTTCACCAAAAATAATAGGCACAGTTAACCTGGACAAGGCAACCAGTCAGGATCAGCTGGACTTTTTCGTTTTATTTTCATCAATTGCTTCCATTATGCCCAATCAGGGGCAGTGTGATTATGCCGTAGCAAACAGTTTCCTGGATGAGTTTTCATCGCATAGGAATCACTTGCTGGAGAAGGACGAGCGAACAGGAAAAACCATTGCAATAAACTGGCCGTTATGGAAAAACGGTGGAATCGGGGTGATCAAGGAGGAAGAAGAACATTTGTGGGATGTGTTTGGAATGAAGGCGCTGGAAAGTGAGAGAGGTATCTCCATTTTCGATAAAATGCTAAGCGAAGGTTTCTCATCGCTTCCAGACCAAATAATTGTCATTGAAGGGGAACAATATAAAATTGAAAAACATCTGAATGTATTGTCAGGTGAATATTATCCTGATCAGGATAATGCCATAAATAAAATATCCATAAAAGATAACATTCGAAAAATAATTTCAAGTGCAGGAACTACTTCAAGAGCTATTGCTGATGCAGAAAATTTGACAGATTATGGCATTGATTCCGTGGGAATGTCGAAAATCACAATAGAAATTAATGAAAAATTTTCATTGGATATCGATCCGACATTATTTTTTGATCTTAATACGGTTTCCCTGATATCAGAACACTTGTGGAAAAATTATGAAAGGTTGCTGGCTGGACATTCTTTTCATCCCCAGGATCAATCCGTATTTATAGCAGAGCGTGCCCTGATTGATATTGATTTTTCTGACGGAAAAAATTTACTTTTCCAGAAAACGCTGTCTGATGAAGAGTTTTTCATGAAAGATCACGTTGTGGAAGGTCTGTATAATGTTCCTGGCGCTTGTTATATAGAAATGGCTTTACAAGCGGGCAGCCTGGTCACGCAGGGAAAAAATGTATTTAAACTGTCGAATAATTACTGGGCAAAACAACTCTCAACATCCGGTCATCCGATTCAGGTGGATTTGCGCTTATTCAAGAAAGACGATTTTTATGAATATGAAATTACGCATGCTGAAGGCAACGGGAAAGTTCTTCATGCTCTTGGTCAGGTGCATACAAAACAGATAGAAGAGATTGAGCAGGAATTGTTGACTTCCATCAATATGGATGAGATTAAATCCAGATGTACTGTGAGCAGAAAGCCAGAGGAAATCTATCAATTTATACATGCTGAAGGTTTGCATGTAGGTCCGAGTTTTCAACCAATGCTTCAGATTGACCTGAATGATAAAGAAGCACTGTCACACTTGAAACTGCCAACGTTCATCGAAAACACCTATGAAGATTATGTGCTTCATCCGAGTATGCTTACCGGGGTTTTGCAAACCGCATTGCTCAATAATAAGCCGGACGGGATAAATGACAGTAGGTTTATACCCATTGCCGTTGATGAAATTATTGTATATAGAAAAATACCGAAAGAATGTTATGTGCATACAAAAATCATGGATTCAACGAAAACCAACAATGAAATACGAAAATATAATGCCAGGGTTATTACGACAGAAGGCAATATTGTTGTTGAAATAAAAGGGTTATCACTGCGTAATTTAACGCATTTAAACGAACAGACAGAGAAACAGAGGCCGAAAACGGAAAACAAAAACCACCCGCTCAGTGAATCTTCAGGCATAACTCTGGAACAGGTGAGCGAGCTATTAAAGGAGACACTGTCGGATGCCATTGGAATGCCGCCTGCTGATATTGAAGCCGATGTTCAATTGGAATCGTATGGCATAAATTCTGTGATGATTGTTGATCTTAATCGTCGTCTCGATGAGCTGTTTGGGAATTTGTCCAAGACACTGTTTTTTGAGTACAAAAATATCCTGGAGTTGGCCGAATACTTTGTGGACCACCATAAAAATACCCTGCAAAGAATATTGGGAGCGAAGACTGATGTAGATCATTCCGATGAAAAAACAGAGGCAATTGCCAATGTGAGCGATAACTTTCATGAAAATAAAGAAAACGATAATGATATCTTTGTCAGTACCAGCAGTACCAGCAGTACCAGCAGTACCAGCAGTACCGGCGATGTTGTACCTGTTGAATTCACAGACGTGGGTGAGGAACCGATTGCGATTGTTGGTATGAGCGGAAGGTATCCCGAGGCAGGGAATCTTTCCGAGTTTTGGGAGAATTTAAAATCCGGCAGGGACAGTATCAGTAAAATGCCGGAGTCCCGTTTTGATCGTAAAACGTTACAGACATTATTTCCGGAGCAAGACCTGTTGCCCGAAGAATGGGGAGGGTTTCTGGATGATATCGATAAATTCGATCCGCTGTTTTTTAATATTTCACCGAGAGAAGCTGCGATCATTGATCCTCAGGAACGCATGTTTCTCGAAGTCGCGTGGGAGAGTATTGAAGATGCAGGCTATACCCCTAAAAACTTAAAGGGTGAGACGGTGGGCGTTTTTGTCGGTGCGCTTTGGCAGCCCTATATCACGCTGGGGGTTGAACAAACATTTAAAGGTAATTTACAAAGACCACACGGACTTCTCTACAGCATTGCAAACCGGGTCTCTTTTTTCTTTGACTGGTGTGGGCCAAGTATGGCGGTGGATACTGCTTGTTCAGCATCTTTAACGGCACTCCATCTGGCTTGTGAGAGTTTGAAGAGAAATGAAAGCCACAGCGCTATCGTGGGCGGAGTCAATATATCGCTCTCTTCAAGCAAGTATTTATGGTTAAGTAATAATAATTTTCTCGCCAGTGACGGGAAATGCCGGAGCTTTGGCAGTGGTGGTGATGGCTACGTTCCAGGGGAGGGGGTGGGGGCGGTTTATATTAAACGTTTAAAAGATGCGATACGGGATGGTGACCATGTGTATGGTGTGATTAAAGGTACATCGATCAATCATGGTGGAAAAACCAATGGCTACACGGTGCCGAATCCGCGTAAACAGGCAGAGTTGATACTATCATCACTGGATAAAAGCGGAATTTCACCGGAAGATATTTCGTATGTTGAGGCGCATGGGACGGGAACATCGCTGGGTGATCCCATTGAAATTACCGGGCTGAAAAAAGCCTTTTCCAGCTACACGGATAAAAAGGAATTCTGTGCCATTGGCTCGGTCAAGTCGAATATTGGTCACTTGGAGGCAGCAGCAGGCATTGCAGGCTTGACAAAGTTATTGCTTCAGATGAAGCACAAGACATTAGTACCATCACTGCATTCCGATGAAGAGAACCCCAATATTGATTTCCCATCCACACCTTTTGTGGTGCAAAAGGAATTGAAAGCCTGGACGCCAAAAACAGTCACTTCATCGACAGGCAGCGATGATGGCAGGCAGGAAAAAGCAATACCGCTGCGGGCGATGATCAGCTCTTTTGGTGCCGGGGGCAGTAATGCCCACGCAATTGTTGAGGAGTATCATTATCCAGATAACGTGGCCACAGGGAGTAGTGATAATCATAACGGGCAGGATACGGACCATGAGTCACTGGTTCCCCGCCTGTCTGCGGGCAAAGATATCATCATACCCCTTTCGGCAAAAACGACAGATCGCCTGAAAGTATGTGCCAGTAATCTGCTGAAATATATCGAAACCAATGAAATCGATATTTTGAATACAGGCGACAGTTTCAGGAGTGGTGGCGTTCGTCTGGAGGATATTGGATTTACTTTACAAATGGGTCGGGAGGCAATGGATGAACGGGTTGTTCTTCTGATAAGTGATATAGTTGATCTGAAGACGCAATTAAAAACCTATATCAGTATGGAGAGCACTTCCTCAAAGAGTATTTCCTCCTCAAAAATAATCAGTGGAAATATCGGTTCTAACCGAAAGGTATTCAACGTATTTTCTCTGGATAATGAACTTAAGACTGTCTTTGATAACTGGATTTCCTCAGGTGATGGATTGAAAGTTGCAACGTTATGGATAAATGGAATCGAGGTTGACTGGGGCCGGTTATATCCTTCACAAAAACCAGTAAAAATCAGTTTACCGACATATCCTTTTCGCAAAGACAGGTACTGGATTGCTGAAATGGGGCCTGAGTGTGTCACCAGTGTAGCTACATCTCGTCAAATGGCACAGATCCATCCGCTTCTTCACGAAAATACCTCAGACCTGTATATGCAGAAATATAGCACTGGGTTCACTGGGGAAGAATCGTATTTTGTAGACGCTCCATTGAAGGGTGAAAAAATATTATCATGCATGGCATATCTTGAAATGGTGCGTGCAGCTATTTTCCAGGCTAGTGGCATAAAGGGCCGTCACGGGAAAACCATTTGTTTGTCTGAGATTGAATGGCTGGAGCACTTTTCTGCCGGAAGCCAGGATAAAAAATTACATATTGCGTTGACGTTGAATGATGATCATGAAAGCAATATTGAAAACATCCATTTTGATATTTTCTCCAGCGAAAAAGACGAGGAAGATCAAACAATTTTACATGCCAGAGGATGCGCCTGTATCACTCATAAAGAACATGACGAAAAAATGGATGTGGTTTTTTTAACCAAAAAAATGCGCAGTAAAAACCTGCTTTCAAATGAATGCGACAGTATTTTTGAATCAATGCAGGGATTCCAACACAAAGGAGAGATTAAAGCAGTTGATATTGGAGACAGTGATGCACTTTTGACATTTTCATCAGGCGCTTCACTGGAAAATAATATTACGGAATATAAAAATAATACTTTTATACTTCATCCCACTGCCTTAAGTCTGGTGTTGAGTGCAATCATTGGTATAGCCAAGGATAAATTGGGGTCATCAGTTAACAGTGTGTTATTGAATAATCTTTCATTAATACAATCACCCCTTCCTGTAATGCTTAAGGAAATGGAAATATATCAGGCATTTTCAGAAAGCATGTTTGCCTGGATCAGGAATGTTCATCATCCCGTGGTTCCTGTGAGTGATAACAACGGTGTCGTCCAGGTAGATGTTGATTTTATAGATGGTAATGGCCGTGTGTGTGCCCGGGCGGTGGCTTTGAGCTTTGAGGGAAAGAAAGCAGAAAAACACATGGATATTTTACCCTCAGTGAGCAGTTTCACCGAAACTCCCCCGAACATTCCCGAGAAACCCGCTGCTATTAGTCTGTCAAGCTTACAACCTGTTTATCAGGCGGAACCGGAAAGTATTTCGTTAAATGCAGAAAATGCAATTGATGATGAAATATATAACGCACCACTTATTGATGCCATCAAAACATCAGGGTATCAATCGGCAACAGACCATGATTTTATACGGATTTTAAGCGAGAGCCTTGCTAACGCCTTGTATATGGAATTAAGTGATGTGAATGTTGACCGGCAATTCACTGAAATGGGATTGGATTCCATTGTTGGTGTTGAATGGGTTAATGAGCTTAACAGAAAATTTTCACTGGGAATCAATGCCACCATTGTTTACGACTATCCCACAATAAGGGATTTTTCACGCTACCTGGAAAATAAAGTCGTTGAAACTGAGATTCAGGTAGATACAAATAATGATACGCCACAAGAAATTCGGCATAGACGGAATAAAATAATAAGAAAAAATAATGTACCTTCATCAATAAATGTACCTTCGCCAATAATTGAAAGCACAACAGACCCAAAAATAACAACGCTTCTGCAAGAAGGTAATTTGCAAAAAATTCTGTCAACAAGTCTGGCTAAAGCATTATATATGGATGAATCAGATGTCAACGCTGAATCAGCATTCATTGATATGGGGCTGGATTCCATTGTCGGTGTTGAATGGGTAAAAGCGATTAATGATCAGTTTGATACTTCGATCATGGCAACTGCGGTATATGACTACACAAACCTTCATGAATTTTCCTACTACCTTGAGAAAATAATAAGAAACAGGGAAGACGAAAAAATTCAAGGTGTCGAAATGACTGATTAGTGTGGTGAATGGCTGTCATAGTCAGGACATCACCCGATACTGGGTACTAACATGGAAAGAGAATCAGTGAATATTTAAAATGAGTACGAATAAGAAAAAATACAGGCGCTTACTCAGAAAACGACAGGTTGTTGAATTTACGCCTGAGATGACATCATCTCATGGGAATTTATATTTCTACAGTGATAGTTGTGTAGGGGATTTTGAGCGCAATGGTGAAATTTCCATAAAATATAAAATAAGCACAAAAAATAATATTTGCTTAAGCGATCATAGGGTATTTGGACAGTTTGTTTTCCCCACAGATGCTTATCTGGAAATGCTTGTTGTGGCATGCCGGACATATTTTAATATTGATGCAATAGTATTTGACAATATTGTTATTGTGAATCCCCTGATGAGTAATGACATATGGACGAATGATATTACAATTGTTTTTCAGAGAACGGGTGATGGTCTTCGGTTTACTGTACGGTCTACAGTAAACACTGAGTCCAGAGATGGTGGTGATAAGGTTCATGTCAGAGGTTATCTGCATCCTGTGAGGAAACCGGATAATACGGGCGCAAAGTATTCAACTGACCTGCCGATAAAAAAAGGAGTGGAATTCTCCATTGATAAGTTTTATTCAAAAGACGCCAGTATTTTCCTTGGCGGATTTTATCGTTCTCTAAAAAATCTCACCTTTGGAAAAAAACAATCAATAGGGAAAATAGAAGTCGATATAGAGGATAGTCGATTTTTATTGCACCCATCTGTCGTCAGCGCAGCGTTTGCAAACGCAATGAGTTACGGCCCTTATCAATTAAGCAGCACCTATGATATTGGTAATGATCTTTTTCTACCGTATAGGATTAGTGGACTGTCTGTTTTTGGGGAAACAAGTGGAAAGTATTTTACCTCACTGGCCGAGATCAAGGAGGTCAATGAAAACTGGATTGAACTGTATCTGGAAATACTCAATGAGAATGATAATATTATTTTTCGTATTGAGACATTGCGGTTACAGCGGGTTAAATCCGACAGTTATCAGGCATTGAGCGAAAAACCGCTTGCACGTCGAAAGTCAGTAATCATTACGTCGGCTGAAATGATCAATAAAAGTAACCATGATACTGATATTGCCGTCATCGGAATGTCCTGTCGTTTTCCCATGAGTAAAAATATCGAAGAATTCTGGGATGTCTTAAAAAATGGTAGGGACTGCATAACCGAAGTACCTGAAGGGCGATGGCAGGAGTTTGATCACTGGTATAACCCGGATCCGGATAACCAACACACCTCATATTCAAGATGGGGTGGGTTTATCGATGATGTGGATAAATTTGATCCATTATTTTTTAATATATCTCCATCGGAAGCTGAATTGATGGATCCGCAACAACGTATTTTTCTTGAGGAGGCCTGGCGCACCATTGAGCGTGCCGGATATTCTCCCGCTGCACTTAATACGAAAAAATGTGGCGTTTTTGTTGGTTGCACCACGGGAGATTATGACCGGTTGCTGGCGTTAAGCCGCGAAGATACCAATGGCCAAACGTTTATGGGGACGTCAAGTGCGATACTGGCTGCACGAATTGCCTATATTCTCAATTTAAAAGGTCCGTCCCTTTCAGTCGATACAGCCTGCTCATCATCATTGACAGCGATACATCTTGCGTGCATGAGTATTCGTAATGGTGAGAGTGATTTAGCAATTGCAGGTGGCATCAGTATTTTCTCGACACCGATGGCACACATTTTGACATCAAGAGTGCGCATGCAATCCATGGATGGACGATGTTTTACATTTGATAAATCAGCAAATGGCACCGTTTTTTCTGAAGGTTGCGGTATTGTTATGTTAAAGCCTCTGGCGCAGGCGGAACAGGACAAGGATAACATTATTGGTGTTATTAAAGGCTCAGGCATAAACCAGGATGGGAAAACAAATGGTATTACTGCTCCGAGTGCCAAATCACAGGAAAATCTGTTAAGTAGTATTTATCAAAAATATAATATTAATCCTGCTGATATTTCGTATGTTGAAGCCCATGGAACGGCAACCCCGCTGGGTGACCCGATTGAATTTCAGGCATTAACAAATGCCTTCCAGAACACCATCAGAAAAAAACAGTATTGTGCATTGGGATCGGTAAAATCGAATATCGGCCATGGCAGTTATACTGCGGGAGTGGCTGGTCTGATAAAAACATTATTGTGCCTGAAAAATAATAAATATGTTCCAACCGCGCACTTTAAAGAAGCAAATACTATTATTGATCTTGAACGATCTCCCTTTTTTGTCAGCACAAATTATGAATATTGGGCAGAGCCCGAATGTGGAAAGCGTGTAGCGGCGGTCAGTTCTTTTGGATTCAGTGGGGCAAATGCACACATGGTTCTGGAGGAATACAAAACTGAGCGCAGTATCCATAGCAGTGCCAATAATGAGTCGAATATTGTCTGCCAAAATCCGGCTATTGTTCCCCTTTCGGCAAAAAACAAAGCGCGATTGAGTGAGATGGTTGTTAATTTATCCGCTTACCTCAAAGCCGGTATCGCGGGGAATTATTCAGCTATGCCGACACTCTCAGAGATTGCTTATACGTTGCAGACAGGCAGAGACAGTATGGATGAGCGTGTTGTATTTGTGGTTCACTCTGTGTCTGATTTGTTGAAGAAGCTGGATGAATATGCCGGGAATAATGCCAACATTGATAACTGTTATCACGGTAATGTAAAAAACAATAAAACAGCACCCCGATTCATGGAAGGTGCTGCCACTGAGAAATTTCTGGCATCCTGGCTGCGGGAAAGAATGACAGATAAATATCTGGATCAATGGATCAATGGTATGCCTGTTGACTGGAGTATTCTTTATGAAGTTGAAAGTCCCAACAAAGCGGTATTGCCAACTTACCCTTTTGCCAAAGAACGATATTGGGTTACACCGAAGGTAAGTGGAGAAACTAAATTGTGTGCTGGCGAAAGGACTGAACCTTTTGTTTTACATCCGCTGGTACAAGTCAATAAGTCTGTTCTTTTTTTTCAACGCTATTATTCAGTGTTTGATGGAAGCGAGTATTTTTTTACCAGAAATGAATCCTCTCAGGCGTCAACAATGACTGATTTTACATTGTTGGAGATGGCCAGGGTTGCAATTGTTTTATCGCTGGGGAATGAATATGAAAATATTAATATCGACCTATATGATGCAAGGTGGCTTTCCAGTGTTGTTATAAAAAATGATCCCGTCAAAGTACATATTGATTTGCATGAGATGGTGTTCAACGAAGATAATCATTTGGATTCTGTACGTTATACCATTTATTCAATGCAGAATGATTCGTCCGAAAAGATCACTTATGTGCAAGGAACCGGTTTATTAAAGTCTCTGGTTTCACCTCAAAATATAAATATAACGACGTTAATGGAAAATTTCGATGGCCGCATATTTGATGCTTCACGATGTAATGAACTTTACGAGTTGTTGAATCTTGATTGTGTGCCCGGCGATATGGGTATTCAGAAATTTTTTCCGGGTGACGGTCAGGCTATTATCCAGCATTGCCTGCCGGATGATTTATCTATGGATAATAGTAAATATGTATTGCATCCGACGCCGATGACTCTGGTTTTTAAAACGGCGGAAGCTATCATAAAAGGGATCAGTAATGTCGCAGAAAACGAGTCAAAAAAAACAGGGAGAGAAAAAAAACGGCATGATGATTTGTTTCTGATGGCAGGGTCTTACTCTATTTCAGTAGAAAAAATAGAAATTTTGATGCCGCTCTGTGGAACCCTGTATACCTGGATACGGTATGCGCAGAGTGGCTCTTCCTGTGGCAGCACATTTAAAATGGATATCAGCCTGTGTGATGAGCAAGGGAATGTCTGTGTAAAAATAACCGGGTATGAGATCGGAATATATTTACCCGATGATTGCAAGAGCGGTGATCATGCGGATGACATAAAAAAATTATTACCGGCCAAAAACACCAGTGAAAAACAACGAGGTGAATTTAAGAACATCTGGACTCAATCTGATATGAGCCCAATAAAATATGGCGGCACGTATTTGATTGTCTGTGAATGTGAAAGAACAGGAAAGGTGCTGGTGGAATATCTGTCGAATTCCGGTGCAGTAAATCTTGTTCTGGTTATGCATTCTTCAGCCATTTGTTCTTTCAAACGCAGATTAAAGACAATTAAGGGATTGTCTGCTGATAGACAATATATTGCTATTGATTCAATGCTGTCATTGACTCTGGAAAATATTTCGGTAGATATGAAGCGTTCAATGGATGAAATAAACGGAATTTTTTATACCGGGAAAGCCGCAGCGCATTCATTTTCGGCTGAAACTCTCTTTAATCGTATTTACTCAAATGCTGTTTTTTCATATGCCCCCTCGGATTTTGTGTGCAATTTATTGTCTGACGAAAGTATGGTTGAGCGACCGTTCCCGGGTAATGTGGGCGGGGACGTTTATCGCGTGGCACAAGTCAACGATATGGACGGGGTTCAAGCGGAAGGTATGATCTGCGGGAAATCCATTGTTATCAACTGGATGGCAGAAGACACTGACAAGTCAAGTCAAACCATTCAGGAAAAGGATAAATCATTGTACTCCGACATTGATTTCCTCGAAAAAGTATTTAGTCAGGCATTCATGCAGGATAACAAGTGCGCTTTCACGATTATCGACAAGGACCAATCAGCCGATAATCAGCGATTTCTGTATAAATTGCCAGAAAGTGATATTCAACAGCTGAATAATAAAGCAATAATACCTGAAAATACGCTAAGTATAGAAGAGCTTAAAAGTCATGTCATGAGTGATCTTAAAAAGGTCATTCATGAACAATTAAAAATAAACCCGGAATTATTGGATGTTGATGCTGGTTTTTCCGAATTTGGTTATGACTCAATTCTTTTGACGGAATATTCACATCGTCTTTCGCAACATTTTGGTAGGGAAATACCGCCTGCTGTTCTGTTCGGGCATTATACGCTGGAAAAATTAACGGATTATTTATTGTCTGATGCGAATGAAGCAATGATTCAGCATTACAAAAAATCACAAAGTAATATCAATGTATCGAAAATCAGGAAAACACCCAAAAAGACAGGTGTGTCTGGAAAGAAGAATTGTTTAATAAAATACAGTTTACTAAAAAACAATGAATCTGCGATTAAATCACCTGAAAGCAGTGAGAAAAGCATCACAGACATTTCGTATTCAGAACGGGTTGCGGTTATCGGGATGAGTGGCAGGTTACCCATGGCGGATGATCTTGATGCATTCTGGAATAACCTTACCTCCGGGAAAGACTGTATTTCCAGAATACCCCCTGATCGTAGCAGCTTAAAAGAAGACATCACTGCAACACAGCAAGGTGAGGCGCATGTGACATGGGGGGGATTTATTGAGGGGATCGCAGAGTTTGACCCTGAATTTTTTGGCATATCCGACCGTGAAGCGGAACTGATGGACCCCAATCAACGGCTGATTATGATGTATGTTTATCGTGCCATCGAAGATGCGGGTTATAGCCCCAAAAGTCTTTCCGGAAAAAATGTTGCTGTCTTTATCGGTACAGCGAACAGTGGTTATGACCGGTTGATTGAAAAATACGGTGGAGAAATTGAAGCGTTTACAGCAACAGGAACACAGCCTTCGGTGGGGCCCAACAGGATCAGTTATTATCTTGACCTTCGGGGGCCCAGTGAGCCCATTGAAACCGCATGCGCAAGTTCGTTGGTGGCAATTCGGCGTGGAATAGCAGCCTTAAATGATGGTTGTGAAATGGCGATTGTGGGAGGGGTTAATACGTTACTGATACCCACCGGGCATATTGCCTATGCGAAAGCCGGTATGTTGAGTGAAGATGGGAGATGCAAAACGTTTTCGACCAATGCCAATGGTTTTGTCAGAAGTGAAGGGGCAGGCATCCTGGTACTGAAGAAACTGGGCAATGCTGAAAAAGCCGGTGACCCGATTTATGGATTGATTTGTGGCAGTGCTGAGAATCATGGCGGGCGGGCGCATTCATTGACAACACCCAACCCCATCGCGCAAACACAACTATTGGAAAAAGCTTACCGGGAAGCCAATATTGATCCACGCACCGTGACTTATCTGGAAGCACATGGTACGGGTACCGAATTGGGTGATTCCATTGAAGTCGATGCGCTTAAGACGGCATTCAAATCATTAATTGCCCGGTCAAAACAGAAGTCTGGCACAAATGATGTCCATGCATCCCTGGCGGTGGAAGGGTATTGCGGCCTGGGGTCCGTCAAAACCAATATCGGACACACCGAGTTGGCCTCCGGTGTGGTGGGCGTTATTAAAGTGTTGCTTCAATTGAAGCATGCGATGCTGGTTAAAAATCTCAATACCAATCCGTTGAACCCTTATTTGCAATTGAGCGGCAGTCCGTTTTTTGTTGTTCAGAATGCGCAAAAATGGCCGGCATTATCTGATGAGTCCGGTAAACCCATACCACGCAGAGCGGGTGTCAGCTCATTCGGTATGGGCGGTGTTAATGCACATGTCATTCTGGAGGAATATGTCAACAGGCAGAATAAGGTTAGTGATACAGATTCAGTCCAGCTCGTTGTATTTTCCGCAAGAAATAAAAAACAACTCAAGGCCGTTGTGCAGCAGATGCTGAATTATGTGTTGGCACATGAGGAATTATCGCTGGACAGTTTTGCGTATACGCTCCAGGTTGGACGGGATCAACTGGATGTCAGGTTGGCCATGATTGTGTCTGATCGTAAAGCATTAATAGACGGTATCAAACAGTATCTGAGCATGAGTGATGCTACCCGCATCTCTGTGCCTTTATGTTATTCCGGTGAGGGAAAAAATGAAATCCCGGATCATCATTTTATCCACGAATTAATTCAGGACAGAAATCTTGCAGAAATCGGGCAGTGCTGGGTACTGGGCGGGAAAATTCCCTGGGGTTTGTTATACAAGGCTAAAGTAATCCAGAGGATTTCTTTACCCGCATACCCCTTTGACAATAAGCCCTTCTGGGTTTCCCGGCCGGAACAGTCTGCTCAGAAAGTAATGATAACCCCAAGTATCAATCAGGCCATGCCTGTGGGAAATGAACTGGAAAAGGTAAGAAAAATATCGGGAAGCCCTCTATTTGAGAGTTGGTTTCTTCACGGTTAACCAACAATATATCAACATATTATATCTACAGGGAGAATGAGTTTTGGAAAAGGAAAATATATTTTCAGTCGTAAAAGAGGCCATTGCCGATGTATTGCCCGATGTGGATACTGAAGCTGTCAGCATTGAACAAAACCTTAAATCATTGGGAGCAAATTCAATTGACCGTACGGAAATTGTGATGTCTTCCATGGAAAAGCTGGGAATAAAACTGCCACTGGTGAGTTTTGGTGGCGTGGAAAACATTGAAGAAATGGTTGATATACTGGTTGATGCTTAGGAACGCGTAAATAATAACGTGCCTTGTTGATAATAACAGCTGAATTCCGGTTGTCATGGATGTGCAGGTTTATCGGGTACCTATGCAGCGATTAATACAGGGAAATGGAATGCCACAAGAATCAGATCATGGAGTCGCTATCGTCGGTATGGGAATAGTCTGTTCCATTGGTGATAATATTGTTGAGTTTAAAGAATCCCTTAAAAAAGGTGTTTCGGGAATCACCCGGCTGGCAGACAGAAAGGGACCAAAACTGTCTGTGGATATTGGTGCCGAAATAAAAGCATTTTCATTCCTTGATCGCCTTTATCGTTATTCTGATATTCCAGAGACACTTTTACAAAAGGCCAGACATTGTGCGCAGCGTTCACCTTTTGCAATTCAGGCATCAGTGCTGTCGGCATTGGAAGCGTGGCAGGATTCGGGCATGGTTGCCAGGGAAAATGATCCCGAACGTCTGGGAGTAATTGTTGCCGGAGAGAGCACCACTCAAAATTACCGATACGGACTGCATGCCGGTTTTGAAACTGATCCGGAATATCTTTCACCCCGGTATGCACTTCAGTTTCTGGATACCCATCAGGTTGGTGTTCTCAGTGAAATATTGACGATTAAAGGAGAAGGGTTTGTCGTTGGCGGCGCTTCTGCAAGCGGCAACGTGGGTATCATAAAGGCGGTGCAACTGATTCAGGCAGGCATTGTTGATACTTGTCTTGTTGCAGGTGTTGTCGCGGACTTGTCACCCATAGAGTTACAGGGCTTCGTTAATGTGGGTGCAATGGTCAGGGGAAATGAATTTCAAACACCGGAGCAGGCATCACGTCCTTTTGACGAGCAGCATGCCGGTTTTGTATTTGGTCAGGCAAGTGCGTGTGTGATTTTGCAATCCTGTGATGTTGCTACAGAAAGGAACGCTACAGTACGTTCAACAATACTGGGCGCAGCAATGAATCTCGATGCCGTCAGCACGACGGCACCCAGTGCTTCAGGGGAAGCCAGAGCTATGAACGAGGCACTGCGCAGAGGAGGAGTTTGTGCATCTGGTGTGGATTATCTAAATGCGCATGGCAGTTCATCGCCGCTGGGGGATGCCACCGAGGTGGAGGCGATTAAACAGGTATTTGGAGATCATGTCTCAAAACTACGGGTCAATTCGACCAAGGGATTGACCGGGCATTGTTTATATTCAGCCGGAGTTGTTGAACTTATCGCATCTGTTTTGCAAATGGAGGGTGAATTTATCCATCCTAACAAGAACCTGGAAAATCCTATTGATCACAAACTTCGTTTTAGTGGTGCAAGATTTGAAAAAGCCAGGATAGCGCTTGCGATGAGTAACTCGTTTGGTTTTGGCGGAATTAATTCCAGTATTGTTTTTCAGAATGCTTGTTAATTAAAAATATTGAGCAGAGCGTAATAAAAGTAAAAGGATAATTATATGCAACCGGTTGGAATTGAGATGCTGAATGTTTTTGGCGGCAGTGCTTATCTGGATGTTGACCAGCTGGCGAGTCATCGTG
>JAKISS010000042.1 GCA_021648485.1 Gammaproteobacteria bacterium | reverse complement strand
GGAGCGCCTGTTGTCTTCTGCTGCGGATTCTGAGGGTTCAGGGGTTACCCGTGAATTACTGAAATCACGCGGCTTTTTTTGAGTATTGGAAACACATGGATAACACATTGAACAGTATTGAAGAAATTGTTGCCGATATGCGCGATGGCAAGATGGTCATTCTGATGGATGACGAAGACCGTGAGAACGAGGGTGATTTGATTATGGCCGCCAGTCTGGTGCGGGCTGAAGATATCAATTTCATGGCCCGTCACGGGCGCGGGCTGATTTGCCTGACCCTGAGTCAGAAACGTTGTGAACAATTACGTTTGCCGCTGATGGTCAGTGACAATAATGCGGCCTATTCCACCAATTTTACGGTTTCCATCGAGGCGGCGGAGGGCGTTACTACAGGTATTTCGGCGGCAGACCGTGCGGTGACGATTCAGGCGGCGGTGGCAGAGAATGCCAATCCAGAGGACATTGTGCAGCCGGGGCATATTTTTCCCATCAAGGCGCAGGCCGGTGGTGTGCTGACGCGGGCGGGACATACCGAGGCCGGTTGTGATCTGGCGCGATTGGCCGGGCTGGAGCCTGCATCGGTGATTGTGGAAATTCTCAATGAAGATGGCAGCATGGCGCGCCGTCCTGAGCTGGAAAAATTTGCCGCTGAATTTGATCTCAAAATCGGTACCATTGCGGATCTGATTCGTTACCGGTTGGAAAACGAGCGCAGTGTCGAGCGTGTTTCCGAGTGTGAATTGAAAAATGATATTGGCCGCTTTCGTTTGGTGACATATCGTGACCGGCTTGACCACGGCGTGCATTTTGCCCTGGTGAAGGGGCAGATCAAACGTGACCAGCCTGCACTGGTGCGGGTACACATGCCGCACTACCTTGCTGATGTGCTGGGTATGCAACGCCCGGATGTGAGCTGGCCGCTGGAAAATGCCATGCGCTACATTCACGAGGCAGGTGAAGGTGTTATTGTATTACTGGGACAGACGGAAGGGGAGAACGAATTACTGAGCCGTATCGCGCATTATCAGGCCGAAGATGCGGGCGATATCACGATCAAACGTGAATCCAACCCTGATTTACGCACCTACGGTGTCGGCGCACAGATACTGCTGGACCTGGAAGTGCGAAAAATGCGCGTGCTTAGCGCACCCAAACGCATGCACGGGCTTTCCGGTTTCGGGTTGGAGGTGGTTGAATATATCAATCACGATTAACCGTTGTCCATCAATGTAACCGGAACAATACATAATAACAAATGCATAATGGTGGGCAATGCCCACCCTACAAATAAATGGCAGGAAAGATTATGAGCAATATAAAAACAATTGAGGGCAACCTCACCGTACATGGCGCACGCTTCGGCCTTATTGCCGGGCGCTTTAACAGTTTTGTAGTGGACAGTCTGGTAGACGGGGCCATTGATACACTGAAACGCCACGGAGCCAATGATAGCGACTTGCAGTTAGTGAAAGTGCCCGGTGCCTTTGAAATGCCATTGGTAGCGGCACGCATGGCGGCAAAAAAAGAATATGATGCGATTATTGCGCTGGGCGCAGTGATTCGCGGTGGCACACCGCATTTTGAATACGTCGCCGGTGAATGCACCAAAGGGCTGGCAGCAGTGTCGGCACAATATGATGTGCCGGTGGCGTTTGGTGTGTTGACGGTGGACACCATCGAACAGGCTATCGAACGGGCAGGTACCAAAGCGGGCAACAAAGGCGTGGAAGCGGCGATGTCAGCCATTGAGATGGTAAATTTATTGAAGGCATTAAGTTGAAAATGAGTGAATTGACATGAGCCAAACCCGACACAAAGCACGCCGTCTCGCCACACAGGCGCTGTACACCTGGCAAATGGCAGGACAAAGCCTGACGGATATCGAGACGGAATATTGTCTCGATCACGATATGAAAAAAATCGATGGTGATTATTTTCATGAACTGCTGCACAAAGTGCCTGCCTACCTTGATGAACTGGACGGGCATTTAGTGCCCTTGCTGGATCGCAGTATTGACGAAGTGGATGGCGTTGAACGCGCGATTTTACGGCTGGGCTGTTATGAACTGGCGCACCGGCTGGATGTGCCGTATCGCGTAGTGATCAATGAATCCATCAAACTGGCCAAGACTTTTGGTGCGGATCAAAGTCACAAATATATTAATGGCATTCTGGATGGCGTGGCGAAAAAATTGCGCACTGCGGAAATCAATGCCACTGGAAAAAACAAGCCCAAAAATAAACCCGCAGATAAGTAGTTTTTATACTTTGCGTGTCTTCACCGTCTTCCCATGACCTGTTCCGAATTTGATCTGATTCGGCATTTTTTTACCGAACAATCCATCCGGCGTACGGATGTCCCGCTGGGTATCGGTGACGATGCTGCGTTGCTTTCACCTCCGGCAGACAGTCTGCTGGCGGTGTCGGTAGATACGCTGATTGCGGGTATCCATTTCCCGTTAGACACCATTGCACGAGCAGTAGGTTACAAAGCGCTGGCTGTCAATCTCAGTGATCTGGCGGCCATGGGTGCTGAGCCCGCCTGGGCCACTCTGGCATTGACCCTGCCGAGGGCAGATACCTCATGGCTGAGCGATTTTGCTCAGGGTTTTTTTGAGCTGGCCAGTACACACAATGTGCAACTGGTGGGAGGTGACACCACACGCGGGCCGTTGAGCATTACTGTGCAGGTGACGGGCTTTGTGTCGCAGGAGCAGGCACTCTTGCGCAATGGCGCGCAACCGGGTGATGGTATTTTTTTAACCGGCACGGTGGGTGATGCCGGACTGGGTCTGCGTTTGTATCAGCAACCGTCTGATACGCATTGTGATGCCACAATGCACCTCATTCACCGATTGGAATTCCCAACACCCCGTATTGCTGTGGGTCTTGCTTTGCGTGGACGTGCCAGCAGTGCCATTGATATATCTGATGGACTGGCCGCAGACCTTGGACATGTGTTGACAGCCAGCGGTGTGGGTGCGGATATCCACGTTGATCAACTGCCATTGTCGTCGGCATACCGCTTGCTTGCTCCAGAGAATAATTGGCAGACAGCAGTGAGTGCGGGTGACGATTACGAGTTATGTTTTACGCTGCCAGCCGGGCTGGAGACTGAGGTATTGGCCAGACTGGATTGCCCCTGCACACGCATTGGTGAAATAACAGCAAGCCCGGGATTACGCTGGCGGGATGCCAATGATCAGCAACTGGCTTTGGATAATGCGGGGTTTGATCACTTCACTTCCAGGAAACCACAATGAGCAAAAACAGCGCGCCGCGCAGTGTCTGGCGCAATCCGATTCATTTTCTGGCCTTTGGTTTTGGCAGCGGTGCAATGCCGTATGCCCCTGGAACCTTTGGTACCCTGGCAGCGTTGCCGATTTATCTGTTGATGCTGCCGCTAAGTTTATGGGCATATCTGGCCGTAGTAGTGGTGATGACGTTGCTGGGTGTCTGGTTGTGTCATGTCACCAGTCGGGATCTGGGTGTGCATGATCACGGTGGTATCGTATGGGATGAAATTGTCGGCTATCTCATCACCATGATCGCCGCACCCCCAGGCTGGCAATGGATTGTTGCAGGCTTTGTCCTGTTTCGTTTTTTTGACATTATCAAACCCTGGCCCATTGGCTGGGTTGACCGGCGTGTGCACGGTGGTCTGGGCATTATGCTGGACGATGTGCTGGCGGGGGTGTTGGCCTGGGCGGTATTACAAGGTGCAGCGTGGGTATTATCAGGAGCATGAATATGAAAAATGGGTTTACAGGTAAAGGTGCAGGTATTGCTGTGTGGTTTTTGCTTTGCGGTATTTTTGGCAGCACCGCATTTGCGGGCGATGTTGCCATTATGAAAGTGCATTTTGAACAACAGGGTGACAGCTGGAATGTTAATGCCACGCTGCGTCACGCTGATACCGGCTGGTCACATTACGCAGATGCCTGGCGGGTCGTGGATGAAAAAGGCAAGGTGTTGGGCACGCGCACTTTGTATCACCCACATGAAAAGGAACAACCCGTTACACGTAACCTGCGTGATTTGCGTATTCCTGCGGATACACACATTGTTTTTATCGAGGCACATGACAAGTTGCATGGCTGGAGCAAACAACGTGTTCGTGTGGATTTGCGTAAAGCCAGAGGCGAACGGTTTGAAGTCCGGCGTTGATTTGCGGTTATCAAAAATTATGTGATGTTAAATACTCATGGATTTTTCAGAGCACGGTATTTTCAGCTCTTAGTTTACACCTAAACCCTGCGAGTGATTGTGCTTACGCAGTCGGCAAATACCGTTACCGATAGAATCGGGATTGTTAAAAAACGGTATTATCCGCTAAAGAATCACTGTAACGACACGTTATGTAGGAGGACGGTTTTTTAAGCGGTATCACCGTCGTACCCTCGATATGGTCGTATCTCATGGCAGAAAAAACAAAGCTCTCTGCGGACGAAGTCGCGGAATTACTCATGATTTCGCCGCTCCGCGTTTTTGAATGGGTGCAACAGGGCAGGTTGCATGTACATTTGCAAGACGGACTGGACACCGTTTTTTCCCGTGAAGATTTGCGCTTCTTCGCACAAATGCGTGGTTTGAATATCAGTCATCCCGATAAAGGCAAGCAACGTATTCTGATTGTTGACAGCGATCCGCAACTCACTCGTTTTCTCGTGGACTTGTTTGACACCCTGTCGGAAACGGTCGTAGCCGCTGCCGTGCATACGGCCTTTGAGGCTGGTCAGCATTTACAGCGTGGTGGCCTCGATATTGTGCTTATGGATTTGATGTTGTCGAATCAGGAGGGTATTGAAATGTGCCGCCGTATCAAGAGTGATTATGCAACCCGGCATGTGCGTCTGGTGACGATGGTGGATTACCTGAATGCTGAACAGACCCAGCGCAGCCTGATGCTGGGTGCAGAAGCCTGCCTTGCCAAGCCGCTTGATCATCAAAAACTTTTTAAAGCGATGGGATTGTCGATGGATATACGGAAAGTGTGTGCGACTGTAAAAATCTGCTAATTGCAACGGACACAAAGTTCTGAGCGGTGCAGGCTGTCGATTTTCAGGGCATGTGCAAGACCATGGTGGAACCGCTGCGCTTGTTCCACCCTACTACCCGGATAGATGTAAAATCAAAAACTGTAGGGTGGAACAAGCGCAGCGGTTCCACCAGATGCACAGGCTCAGATTAAAACGACTCTGTGGTGTAACGCGATATTTTTAACGTGTCAGACCAATAGTCCACGGGCAATCCTGCCTTTTGTTTCAGGTGCTGTAAAAATTGCGTAGCATCGGGCAACGATTCCCATACTGCAGGTAAAAATGTGCCCCGGTGTAAATCATCCTCCAATACCAGTCCGTCGATGCCGGGCCGTATCTGCTGTAATAAATTCGTTTCCGAGGTAAATTGCATAGGCTCAGCGGGGGTGAGTATGGAAAGATGAAATGCCAGCTCCGGTAGTTCCTGCGCAGAAACAGGTGGAAAGCGCGGGTCAGCAAAAGCAGCGGCATGGGCATTATGAAGTACATCCTCCACCAGTGGCCGACGGGCTTCCAGCGAGCCGATACAGCCGCGCAGTTTGCCGTGTTTTTTCAGGGTGACAAAACTGGCACCGGGCTCGCGGAGCGGGCGCGGGTAGCGTGCGGTGTCAACGCTGTATGGTGTGCCGTGCTGTAGTGTATGTTCTATGGCATCCCGGGCCACCCGGTGCAGCAGGGTTTTCTCCTCTTCACAGAGGCCATCAGGTGCATTGGTATCAGTGAAAGACATAGGCACCATATCCTACCACTCTGTCTCGTGGTCCCGCAGTATCTCCCGAGTTGCGCAAATCCACGGTACGGGCGTGCAGGCCACGTTTACGCGCCAGATACAGCAGGCCGGAGACGGGCACGCAACCGCAGGCATGTTCGGGGTGTATGATTTCTGCCTGTAGATGTTCGATAGCGACTGAGGTATCACGGTCCAGGCGCTGGGCTGTGGCGTAATCGTGATAATGGCTGAGGTCTGAACTGATGACGATGAGGGTTTCCTCGCCACCCCACAGATGTTCCAGCACTTCGGCCACGTCGGCGGGCCGGGCATCACCCACCACCAGTGGCACTAACTGGAAGTTGTCGATAGTTTCCTGCAAAAAGGGTAAGTGGACCTCCAGGCTGTGTTCTTCGGCGTGGGCGGTGTCGAGACATTGTACCTGCGGCAGTTCTGCAAGTGCATTGATGGCTGTCCGGTCGAGAGGGATATCGCCCAGCGGAGTGCGGAAGGCATCAGCCCTGCTGGTGGCCAGACCATGAAAAGCTACCCGGTGTGAGGGGCCAAGCAATACGACGCGCTGAATACGTTCTCGTGCAGGCAACAACTGTGTGTAGGCGCTGGCCGCCACCGGGCCGGAATACACATAACCGGCATGCGGTACGATAATCGCCTTGGGAACCGGTCCGGCATCAGGTGTATTGCTGGCGTGAAGGTAGGCTTGCACATCCGTGCGCAATTGCGCAGGATCCGCAGGATAAAACAGACCTGCCACGGCGGGTGGCCGGATTACTGTTTCGTTTGTGGCGTTGTTTGTCATCATGTCATTTAACCCCCCACTCACTATACTGAGAGTATAGGACGTTGCAGCACGGAGAGAGTTCAAAATGACAACGATGCAGCACCCGGCAGCGGCGGTATTAGCCCGTTACTGGCGCCCGCTGGATGATGGTCGTCTGCAATGCGACCTTTGCCCACGTTTTTGCACGTTGCATGAAAACCAGCAGGGTCTGTGTTTTGTGCGCGCCCGGCAGGGTGATGAAATGGTGCTTACCACCTATGGTCGCTCCAGCGGTTTTTGTATTGATCCTATCGAAAAAAAACCGCTCAATCATTTTTTACCGGGCACGCCGGTACTGTCTTTCGGCACGGCCGGGTGCAATCTGGCTTGCAAATATTGCCAAAACTGGGACATGAGTAAATCCCGCGAGATGGACACCCTGGCCGACAGTGCTACGCCGGAAACATTGGCCCGTGCTGCCAAAGTGCTGAATTGCCGCAGTGTGGCTTATACCTATAATGACCCGGTTATTTTCCTCGAATACGCCGTGGACGTGGCAAAAGCTTGCCGCAAGCTGGGCATCAAAAACATCGCCGTCACGGCAGGTTATATCTGCGAAAAGCCGCGTATTGAATTTTTCGAAAATATGGATGCCGCCAATGTGGATCTCAAGGCGTTCACGGATGATTTTTATCACAAGGTCACCGGCAGTCACTTGCAGCCGGTGCTGGATACGCTGAAATACATTAAACACGAAACCAATGCATGGCTGGAAACCACCACGTTGCTGATCCCCGGCTACAATGATTCCGCACAGGAAATTGACGCAATGACCCAATGGGTAGTGAAAGAACTGGGGCCGGACGTGCCCATGCATTTCAGCGCCTTTCATCCCGACTGGAAAATGCAGAATGTGCCCCCGACACCGTTTGCAACACTGGTGCAGGCCCGCGAAATCGCCCTCAAAAACGGTGTGCGCTATGCCTACACCGGTAATGTGCATGATGCCAAAGGCGAGAGCACTTACTGTCATCAATGCGGAACGGAGTTGATTGGCCGTGACTGGTACGTGTTATCGGGATGGAATCTGACGGATGATGGTTATTGTCAATCCTGCGGCACGCAGTGTGCGGGCATTTTTGACGGCGCGCCCGGTGACTGGGGTGCAAAACGGCAGCCGGTCCGGTTAAGTGATTTTGCGGTTTGAGTTCTGATACCTGTTACGTTATTTGATCGCCGCACAAATAATCATTAAAAGGGGTCATTGCTTGACTTTGCATATCTGCCCGGTCTATTGCCAGCATGGAGAGACAATTACGATTAGAGTTTGCGGGTGGTCTTTACCATCTAACAGCGCGAGGTAATGCGCAAGCCGCAATTTATCAAGATAATGATGACCGTAAATTATTTTTGGATTTACTGGGGAAAGAAATAGACCAGCAGGGATGGTTATGTTACGCCTACTGCTTGATGGATAATCATTATCACCTGCTGATTGAGACTCCGGAGGCGAACTTAAGCAAAGGCATGCGGAGGCTCAATCAAGTTTATACGCAGACATTTAACCGCCGCCATGGTCGGGTGGGGCATGTTCTCCAGGGGCGCTACAAAAGCATTGGGGTGTCGCCATCCCGAGTTTTTCATATCCAGCGATCAATGGAGACAGGGTAGCCTTCACGGTTGCGGAAAAGGGCGATGCTGAAGTGCGATATCAAGCAATGACCCCTTTTCCTGCACTGAAAAGGTTTATCTGCTAACAACCGAAACCTGTTTTCCTGATTCTGGATGGGTATCCCGTTCGCAAACCAAAAAAAGTAATGGATTTTGTCGAGTCTTTTACCGCTCATTTTCATTTTTTGCCAAAGCATTTTTGATAGTGCTGCGCAGCGGCTTTGATGTCCGTTTGCGAAAAAACAGCGTTGACGATGGCGAGCATATCAGCACCGGCATGGATGAGTGTGGCAGCATTTTCTATGGTAATTCCCCCAATGGCAGCAACAGGAATATCCAGTTCACGTTTGGCCATTTGCAGTGTTTCTATGCTTGCCTGGGGTGCATCAGGTTTGGTGTATGAGGGGAAAAAACGGCCAAAGGCAATGTAATCAGCACCATCGTTGACGGCTTGCTTTGCCAGTGAAAAATCGTTGTAACACGAGACGCCAATAATGGCAGTGGGATCAAGTTGTGCGCGGGCAGCAGATATTGGCAGGTCATCCCGGCCAAGGTGTACACCATCGGCGTGGCTGTCGCTGGCGAGAGCGGTATCGTCATTGATGATGAACAGAACATTATGCTGCCGGGTAAGTTTGCGTAGCCGTCTGGCGGTATCGTAACGCTGGTCGTGCTGTGTGGTTTTGTCCCGGTATTGAATAATACGGGCACCACCGAGCAGTGCCTGTTCAACATCGGCAACGAGTTGCTGCGGGTCATTTTGCGCAGCATCGGTGATGGCATAAAGGCCTGTCAATTTATGGTTATGCATTTCTGGCGTAGTTGTTTTCAGTGTAGTTGTTGTTGTGGTTGTTCTTTTTCATCATCATCACGCGCCCAAAATAACCGGTTGGGAATGTTTTGTCCCATGCCAATGCGGTAACTGTTGTTGAGTGTTTCCCAGGTGAATTCCTGCGCTTCAAGTATGGCGCTGGTCATGGGCAGGTCTTGCGCCAGCAGTCCGGCGATGGCGGCGGCCAGGGTGCAGCCGGTACCATGAAAGCTGCCGGGCAGGCGGTCCCATGTGTAGCTTTCCAGTAAACGACTTTCGCTATACAGGCTGTTGATGACGTGCGGTGTGTTTTCGTGGCTGCCGGTGATGAGAATAAATTCGCTGCCCAGTTCCAGCAGTTCCTGTGCGCAGGCATCCAGTGTATCGGCTTCAGGGGCGAAGATGCGGGCTTCTTCGCTGTTGGGGGTGAGCACTGTGGTGAGGGGGAACAAAAGGTTGACCATGGCGTCGATAAGCTCGTCATTGGCCAATTCACCACCACCGCCTGCACTGATTAACGGGTCCAGTACGACAGGTATGTCGGGGTAGTCGAGCAAAATACTTTGTATGGCCTCGGCATTTTCTGCGCTGCCAATCATGCCGATTTTAAACGCGGAGACAGGAACGTCTTCCAGTACAGTGCGTGCCTGTTCAATGAGAAGGGTGGGGCTCATGGCTTGATAGCGAAACAGTTGTTGAGTGTCTTGCACGGTAACGGCGGTGACTACCGATGTGGCGTGACAGCCCATGCTGATCAGCGTTTCAATATCGGCCTGAAGACCGGCGCCACCACTGGGATCGGTACCGGCAAAACTCATTACCACAGGTGTGCTGGTGATTTCATTCATGACTGCGCTCTCCTTGGTGGGCGTAGTGATTATTTATGCCAAAGTGTAACACTCCAGCAGCATACTAATGCGCACATTGATTATCTGTATTTGCCTGAGATTGATTGTCTTTCCCACAAATTTATGCAAGTGGATCCGGCAGGTAGGCAAGGCTTCGACTACACTTATTTTGGTGTTAATGATCAATATCGACATTTAACGGATTAATTTAGGTTTCATTTGATAAATGTGTGATTGCGGAGAAGCCTTATGAAAAAGATGCCTTTGCAGTGTGCTCGTATGGCGTCTGTGGCGCGGGAGTATTGTGCGCTGATTGATGGTGAGAGGGATGCTGACTGGATTCAGCGGCTTACAAAATTATTGCCGCGTTTGCATGTGGCGGTAACGGCGTTGTCGGCACCTGCGAGTGTGGGTTATGCGGCTCTTGTTTATGATGATGAAAAACGTTGTGAAATGTTTTTCTGCTTGAGTAATGATTTGCAGGCTGACCACAAACTTTACGCAGCTTACGTGATGATGTCGGTGGAGCCGTATCGATGGCCACAACTTTGTGAACGCATGGCTGATAATCTTGCCGATATATATTTTGATCTCAAGTATGGGCTTGATTTGTTGTGGGAGAATCCGCAGCGCGCATCTGAAAACTGGCAATACAGTTTTTATTCGCATTGGGGCAAACATTTACTGGATGCCGAATGCTGGTTGCGCGCTGTGGAGTCTGGTTGCGAACCGGCACTTCTACCCGAGTGGTGGTGGCCTGATGCCAGTCTGTTGGCTGCTAACCCGGCCTGATGACGACCAGGATAATGATGACGATTAACAGGATGACCGGGAACTCGTTAAACCAGCGGTAGAATACATGGCTTTTCTGATTGCGGTCGAGCTTGAAGTCTTTCACCAGCTTGGCGCAGTAAATATGGTAGACCACCAGTATGGCGACTAATCCTAATTTGGCGTGTAACCACATCTGGCTGGAATAGGCTTCCCACGCATAACCCTGTAACAGGATGAAGCCGAAAATAATGGTGAGTATGCCTCCGGGGGTCATGATGCCAAAAAACAGTTTTCGCTCCATAATCTTGAAGCGTTCGTTGCTGATCGGGTCATCGCTCGCAGCGTGATACACAAACAAACGGGGTAAATAAAACAACCCGGCAAACCAGGTCACCATAAAAATAATGTGAAAACTTTTAATCCATAACATGTTTTGCTTCCGTTTGATTAGCGATGTTGTATTTTAAATGTTGCGTTGGTAATGGGCTTCAACATTTTCTCGTGTAAGGATACCAATAATGTCTGCTTTTTTGTTTTTGAGTGTGTTCTTTGCAGGAGTGATGTTGACATACAGGGCATCAACACTTTTTTCATTCATCAAATCAAGTGCTTCCTGCAATGTGGCCTGTTGCGGAATACTGGCTACGTTTTCACGTTGAGCGGGGATTTCCAGTAAATCAATTTTACCCTCGACAGTTTCCCGCTGTGTCTTGATAAATAGCGCCAGGTCTGCCGCGACCAGTAAAACCGGTTTTTTATCTTTTTCATTATCGTTGTCGATGATGATCCATAGTGGTTGATGTTCCAATAAACGGTCTGCCGCCGCGATGCTTAATTCGCGCGGTGCATGCACAAATGACGGGTCAAGTGCGCTGGCGACACCGACACGGCGCAGTGATTGTGCCACTGGATCGCTGCGCATATCCAGTCCGCGCGCTTTCAGCAAGGTAAGAAATACTGATTCACGCCCAAACAAATGACTGCTGACAATACCGGATACCACTACGGCTAACATACCGGGTAAAATAATATTCGGATTGGCGGTCAGTTCCAGCATGGCCAGCAGTGCAGCGAGCGGTGCCTGTAAAGTGGCACCCATCATCGCGCCCATGCCAAGCATGGCGTAAAAACCGGGTGACGCGACCTGGCCGGGGAAAAGCATTTCGGCGAAATGGCCGAGCATACCACCGGCGGCGGCACCAATGACCAGTGTGGGGCCGATCAGGCCACCGGGCAGCCCCAGTCCCAGGCCGACGGTTGTGGCAATCATTTTAAACAGCACAACCATAAATAGTACGCCAAGACCGATTTGTCCGAGCATGGCCTGGTTAACCGTGTCGTAACCCACACCCATAACTTCCGGTACGAGCAATGCGCATAATCCGGTTAATGCACCGGCCAGGGTCATGCGTTGCCAGATGACGATTTTGCAGCTGGCCTTGGTAATCCACTTTAGTGAAACAATAAATCCGGCCGCCAGTGCGCCGATGACCAGTCCCATTAGCAGCAGATAAGGTAATTCATATAATGAAGCGAGCTGTAATGTGGGTATGGAAAAGGCAGGTTCAGCACCAAACACAAAGCGGGTCAGCACTGTAGCGCTTACTGCGGCAAGAATCACGGGGGCAAAACCGGCAATAGTGTATTCCATGAGGATCACCTCCATGGCAAACACGACCCCGGCAATGGGTGTGTTAAAAGAGGCGGCAATGGAGGCGGCGGCACCACAGGCCACCAGTGTGTGCATGCTGTTATTGGGCAGGCGCAGGCTTTGGCCCAGCAGACTGCTGCTGGCTGCGCCCAGGTGTACGCCTGGGCCTTCTCGGCCGACAGAATGCCCGCTGACAAGGCTGATGGTGGCTCCCACAAATTGCAAAACAAGATTGCGCAGTGGCAGGTGGCCTTGGTGATAGGCTAATCGCTCCAGTACATGCACAATGCCGACTTGTATGCTGCCGCCGCCCGCAGTATTGAGTGCATGAAAAATCAGACCAATGAGCAAGCCGCCTGCGGTGGGTAATAAAAAACGCAGGGTGGCGGACAGGTCTTCATAGTTTTCAGTTCCACCACCGGGTAAAAAGCCGGCTTGAATATATTCAATGGTGAGTCGAAATAAAATGATGACACCACCGGCCAGCAGGCCGCTGAGCAATCCCAGTATGGCCAGTTGTGGCAAGGCATCGACATCGGCAAGTCGTGTACGGAAACGCTTTAACATGATGCAGGTGTTTTATTCATATGATAACTGCTACTTGACTCTGTTAAGGGCTTGCATTAGATTGCCATGCACTTGTTGAGCGGATCTCTGGTTCGGACAGCAGGTGCTTTATAAAAATAATTATAAAATATTCGAAGGCGGCTGCGGCCGCTTTTTTTTGTACGTTTTTTGTGCTTTTTGTTTCCGTTTTTTCATGCATAACAACGGCACAGCAGAATAGTTTCTTGTGTTTTTTACATGCGAACTACCCGGTTAACGTTTTGATAAACATTTTCGAATTACGCCGATAGTTGTACAATGCCTGCCGTTTCATGGGCAGGGTTTTGATATCTGCTTTTTTGAAGCCGCGTTCCAGAAACCAGTGTGAGGTTTTGGTGGATAACACAAATAATTGCCGGATGCCCAGTTGCATGGCATTTTTCTCAACGAATTGCAGCAGGGTATTGCCGCGTGCTGCACCCCGATAGTCCGGGTGTACCGCAAGACAGGTCAGCTCGGCCATTTTGTTTTCGCTAAACGGGTTGAGTGCAACGCAGGCGATGACCATGCCGTCACGTTCGACGATGGTAAAACGGTCGATTTCCATTTCGATGCGTTCGCGTGAACGGCGCACCAGTATATCGGCCTGTTCCAGCGGGCTGATTAATTCCAGAATACCGCCCACATCATCGATGCCTGCCTGACGGGTGCCTTCGTAAGCATCGGCACTGATTAACGTACCCACACCATCGCGGGTGAACAGCTCCTGCAACAGGGCTCCGTCAATTTGCCGGTCGAGAATATGCACGCGCGGAATGCCGTTGAGGCACAGGTTTATCGCGCTGCGCAAAATGCGCCGTATGTTGTCGGGCAAACGCCGCCGTGAGTCGAGCAGTTGCTGTGCTGCGCTGAAGGTGAGTTCGCGGGTCAGGCGTTTGCGCGCATCCCGCAATCCCGGTCCCTCAGCCAGATAAATTACTTTGTGCGCATGCAGGGCGATGGCCGTCGAGGTGGCTACATCTTCGGCGCTGAGATTGAACACTTCACCAGTGGGTGAGTATCCCAGTGGTGAGAGCAGTACCACAGCATTTTGGTCGAGCTGATGATGAATGGCTTCGGCATCGATACGCCGTACTTCGCCGGTGTGCAGGTAATCCACACCTTCATGCACGCCCAGTGGACGCGCAGTCACCACATTGCCCGAGGCCACGCGAATATGCGCCCCGGCCATGGGAGAATGGGCCAGTCCCATGGAAAGTAGTGCTTCGATTTCCACACGCACGGTACCGACAGCCTCTTTCACACAGGCCAGCGCAGTATCGTCGGTGATGCGTAAACCCTGGTGAAAGGTGGTTTTGCTTGCCTGTGCCTTGAGACGAGCTTCTACTTGCGGGTGACTGCCATGCACCAGTACCAGCCGAATGCCCAGGCTGTTGAGCAGGGCGAAATCATGGATCAGTCCGGAGAATTTTTTGTCCTGCACCGCCTCACCACCAAACACCACCACAAAGGTGCGCCCGCGAAAAGCATTGATGTACGGTGCAGCATCGCGAAACCACGACACAAAATGTTTGTCGCTGTGTGGTTTATGAGCCACTGATTTTTTATTGGATGCAGTCACCAGGGACACTCCTGAAACATATTTGGTCGATTATTTTTAGCGGCTGTGTTTTCCATCCATTGAGGTTTGCCGCTGCAAAGTTACTGTTCAGCATTGTAACCCACGCTTATCTTTATGACAGCAAAGGATATTTTTCTGTCTGGCGGGGTAGTCCATGTGAATATTAGGCGTATAAAACTCATGGCTAATACTTGACTCAATTGCCTTGATAAATATCTGGGTAATTTGCTAAGGTTTGGCTTCGCATTAATTTCTGCCCGGTTTCGACGGTAACAATCGGGGAAAAATGAGATGCGTCTACCATCAAACTTTTTGGAGGGGGAATTATTATGGAGCTTAAAGCAACGTTGTTTGCGAGCATATTGGCTATCGTTGTCATGGTGGGTTTTATGATTGATGCCGTCAGCATCTAAAGACGGGTTTTAAAACGGGGTGCTTTGCGCCCCGTTTTCCGTTCAGGTTTGACCATACTTTTGTTATCCTAAATAGACGATTTCCCCTCTGTCACGATTTCTGCGTAGTGACACGCTTAAACCCTCTGCCGTATTCACGGTATACTTCGTCCCCAATAGCTGTACTTGTTGGCCGTAATGTCTCCCAAAAGGGTGAACGCATTGCCAGCTATTCTGAATAATTGAAAGAAAAGAAATGCATAGTCCGGGAGAAAATATTTGAATTTTTGGGGTAAATTAATTGGTGGTGTGTTGGGTTACATGATGGGTGGCCTCTTCGGAGGGCTTATCGGAGCCCTGTTGGGACATCAGTTTGATCGCGGGCTGGCGAATTTCAGCGGTGATTTTTCCACGGGTCTGGGTGGTCTCAGCCATGGAGAGATTCAACGTGCTTTTTTTGAAGCCACCTTTTCCGTGATGGGACATTTGGCCAAAGCCGATGGACGGGTCTCTGAAGAAGAGATTGCCCTGGCCCGGCATATCATGGTGCGCATGGGTTTGTCTGAGTCGGCGCGTCACGAAGCCATCGTACTTTTTTCCAAGGGCAAAGAAAGCGATTTTGTCCTGGGAGACATGCTGGTGCGTTTTCATAACGCGACACGACGCGCACGTAATCTGCAACAAATGTTCATTGAGATTCAGTTGCATGCCGCTTATGCGGATGGTGATCTGAACCCGGCCGAAAAAAAACTGCTGCTGGTTATTTGTGATGCACTGGGTTTTTCAACGGCTGATTTTGATCGTCTGGAGAGCATGGTGCGTGCCGAGCAACACGCGACAAAAGGTGGCAGGGTTGAACAGGTCTCGCTGGATGATGCTTACGCGATTCTCAATGTGACCAGTGAATCCAGCGATGCAGAAGTAAAGCGTGCCTATCGCAAACTCACCAACCAGCATCATCCGGACAAACTGGTGGCCAAAGGGTTGCCGGAAGAAATGATGAAGCTGGCGGAAGAAAAAACCCACGAAATTCGTGCTGCCTACGAGCGAATACGCGAGGCGCGTGGCACTAAATAATGATTTCTATGTGTTCACGCCATGTTTTCCTGTTTGCATTGTTGGGGCTTCCTTCAGGTATGGTATTGGCTGCGGCTGAACAGGCGAATGGATCATTGAGTCTGGGATATCGTGTGGATTCACTGGACTGGAATATCCGCGCCGTGAATAGTGGCCCCAATATTCTTTCCGAACTGGAGTGGAAAGGCATGGATATTTCACAGCTTCGGGGTGAATTGTCAGGCAGTAATGATGAAAACATCTATTTCCGTGGCCAGGCAAGCTACGGCTGGGTGTGGGACGGGCGGAATCAGGATTCTGATTATGCCGGTGATAACCGCAGTCTGGAGTTTTCCCGTTCGAGTAACAGTGTGGACGGTAGCAAGGTGCTGGATTTGTCTGCCGGGCTGGGTGTGATATTTTCTGCCGGTGCAGCCGATCAATGGCAGATTGTTCCTATGGCGGGTTATTCCTGGCACTACCAGGGTTTGCGTATGCGCGATGGTAATCAGGTGGTCTGGGATTCCTCCAATGCGGCCTTGTTGGATATCGGCGGCAATGTGCCTTTGGGCCCTTTTGCCGGGCTCAATTCAACCTATGATGCAAAATGGTATGGTCCCTGGCTGGGGGCGGATATTTTTCTGGATTTGCAGGCAGGCGGTACGGTATTTGTCCGCCTGGAAGCCCACCGGGTGCGTTACTCTGCCCAGGCCAACTGGAATCTGCGTGGTGACTTTGCTCACCCGGTAAGCTTTGAACACCGAGCCGATGGTTGGGGACGGGTGTTGGAACTGGGTTGGCAGGATACTTTTTCTCCCCATTATTGGATGTGGGGCGTGAATGTCACGATGCAATCCTGGCGTACCGACTCTGGCATTGACAGGATTTTCTTTTCCGATGGTAGTGTTGGTGTGCTCAAACTCAATGAAGTCCGCTGGTCGTCGCGCAGTATTAATCTTACTCTGCGCAAGGCTTTTGCCAATTGAGCTTGTCGAATACTACTTTGACGGAGCGGGAGTGCCCGCAGCCGCATCGGACAAGGTACGATTCAACCAGTCTGATACCCGCTTGACCAGCGTAGCCTCCAATCCCCGAAAAAAATGATCAGCCCCGGTGATGACGAGCTGTCGGTAACCGGCATTATCTGCCTGACTGTCTGCCCGTGCTTTGGTGGAACCGAGCACTCCGCGCAAATCCTGTGTCCCGTATACGTCCAGCACCGGTAATGTGATTTTCGCCAAGGCATCCGGCGTGTGTGCCACTGTACCCGGTGCGTGACCCATGCCTATGCCCACAAAGGCGCGGACAGCTTCGCTGTCTGGTGCTTTTTGTGCCAGAAAATAGGCTCCCATGGCCGCACCCAGGCTGTGTCCCACCAATACGATATTGCGTACCCCCTGTTTTTTCAGGTAACGAATGGCAGCGGAAATACGCATGTTGGCTGCGGGAAATAAAGGGGGATAATCTGCAAAGTCCGCTTGGTTGGGACGTATGGGCAGCTGAATGGAGAGCGTGCTCCAGCCCGCCTCAGGCAGGTTCTTTCGCAGGGGCGAAATGACATCAGGCCAGTCAGGGTGCGCGCCCAGCCCGTGCAGCAAGATAACCCCGCCCCGCTGCAATTTGCCGACGGCGGGGGTATACAGGGCAAAAAAATCTTGTTGTTCCGCAGTGAGCCGTAATGGCTCGCCGACGACTAACTGATCTTGCAGTTGCTCTGCCCAGCGTTTCTCCCTGTCGATATCCGAAGCCGTTGTTGTACCCGCTATCGCGAGCCCCAACAGGGCCGCCAGTCCTGTTTGACGTGTCAGCAAAAATGGAAAACCGGTTCGCACGGCGCGTATTCCTCTTCGAAAATTACAGTTTTGAGCCTGTTGACTTCGTTCACTGAAGCCAAGTATGGCTGAAATATCACTGCTAATAGGGTAAAGTTCCCGATCCTGACAAATCTGTTTCGTGCGGTAAATGACCGCAGAGCCAGAATACATTTTTAAAAGATTAGAATTGAGAGACCAAAACCATGCCAGATTTTAAAATAGCCCCGTCCATTTTATCCGCAGATTTTGCCCGCCTTGGCGAGGAAGTGGACAATGTGCTCAAATCCGGTGCCGATGTGGTGCATTTTGACGTAATGGACAACCATTACGTGCCCAACCTCACCATTGGCCCGCTGGTGTGTGATGCGTTGCGTAAGCATGGGGTGACCGCCGACATTGACGTGCATTTGATGGTTAAACCCGTAGATCGCATCATCCCTGATTTTGCCGCTGCCGGTGCCTCGTATATCACCTTTCACCCGGAAGCCTCCGAGCATATCGACCGTACATTGCAACTGATTCAGGGTGAAGGTTGTAAATCCGGACTGGTTTTTAATCCGGCCACGCCGCTGGATGTATTGAAACATGTTATCGATAAAGTGGACATCGTGTTGCTGATGTCGGTCAACCCCGGTTTTGGCGGGCAAAGCTTTATTCCCGAAACCCTGAATAAACTGCGCGAAGCCCGTAAAATTATCGAAGCCTCCGGGCGCGATATTCGCCTGGAAATCGACGGTGGCGTGAAAGTGGATAACATTCGTGAAATCGCCGAAGCCGGTGCCGACATGTTTGTCGCCGGTTCGGCAGTGTTCGGTGCGAAGTCTGCTACTGATGCCAATACATACGATTCCGTTATTGCTGCTTTCCGGGCGGAATTAGCCAAGGCCGCTATTTAGCATAGCGCTCGCAAAGGCGTGAAGACGCAGGGGACGCAAAGCTTTATTGATTTGTTCCTTTGCGGTCTTCGCGTCTTTGCGCTGGATTTTTTATGAAACTGAATAAACCCGAAATGATCCTCATCGACGTTGATGGCACTCTGGTCGATAGCGTGCCTGACCTTGCCTATTGCGTTGATGAAATGATGAAAGCGCTGGATATGCCCGTGCATGGCGAAGCCGCTGTACGAAACTGGGTAGGCAATGGTGTGGAACGGCTGGTGCGTCGCGCGCTCATCGGCCAGCTTGAGGGTGAGCCGGACGAAGCACTGTTTGAAAAGGCTTGTCCGCTGTTTCTCGATCTGTACGCCGTTAACACCAGTCAGCGCAGCTGCCTGTATCCCGGTGTGCGCGAAGGTCTGGATTATATGAAGACCGCAAATTATGTGCTGGGCTGCGTCACTAACAAAGCGGCGCAGTTCACCATTCCGCTGCTCAAGGATCTTGGCATTCACGATAACTTTGCGAACATCGTCTGTGGTGATACTCTTGCCAAAAAGAAACCGGATCCATTGCCACTTTTACATTCCGCCGAGGTATTGGGTGTCTTGCCGGAAAAATCCCTGATGCTGGGTGATTCGGTGAGTGATGTGAAGGCCGCACGCGCTGCCGGTTTTCAAATTGTTTGTATGAGCTACGGTTATAACCATGGCGTGGATATTCGTGAATCGAAGCCCGATGCGGTGATTGATTCCATGGCTGAACTGGAAGACCTGTTGTAGGGTGTACCTGGGGGCATAAAGGCATTGCCCATCAGCTGTGTTTTCAATAGCCGTGTGCTGAGAAAACGTGACCTCGGAGTATTCGCTATATACTGTTAAAAAAACCAGGTTCAATTGTATTGGGGAAATGGCGTGGGATTATCGTGCGTAGAGATTTGTGCTGGAGCAGGGGGGCAAGCTCTGGGATTGGAGCGAGCTGGGTTTGAAGCAGAAGCCTTGGTTGAAATAGATAACCGTTGCTGTGAAACCCTGAGATATAACCGCCCAGACTGGAATGTTATTGAGGATGATATAAAAGCTTTTGACGGAAGACCCTACAAGGGAATTCAGCTATTGGCAGGAGGGGTGCCTTGCCCTCCATTTTCAAAGGCCGGGAAGCAATTAGGTAAAAATGATGAGCGAGATCTCTTTCCAGAGGCACTGCGCCTGATTGATGAGATTCGCCCTGATGCTGTAATGCTCGAAAATGTTCGAGGGTTTCTCGATGCTGTCTTTGAAGATTACAGGGTCAAGTTAAAGCGAAAATTACAGCGAATGGGTTATGTCGTTGACTGGCGTTTGTTAAATGCTTCAGATTATGGGGTTTCTCAGCTACGCCCCCGAGTGGTCATTGTTGCTTTAAAAAAAGAATTTGCCAGAAGCTTTCATTGGTGTACCCCACTCAACTATAACCCTCCAACGGTAGGGGAGTTGCTCCTGGATCAAATGAAATCGAGCGGTTGGGGAGGTGCGCGTCGCTGGGCAAAGATGGCTGATGATATAGCGCCAACGATAGTGGGTGGGTCAAAGAAGCATGGAGGCCCAGATCTTGGTCCAACCAGAGCAAAACAGGCCTGGGCTACTCTGGGAGTAAATGGCATGACTATTGCCAACGAGCCCCCCGCAAAAGATCATGTAGGAATGCCACGTTTAACGGTTGAAATGGTTGCTAGAATTCAAGGATTTCCTGATGATTGGACGTTTTTGGGTAAAAAGACACCGGCGTACCGTCAGGTTGGAAATGCATTTCCTCCCCCTGTTGCGCATGCCGTAGCGGCACAGATTCAAGAGTGTCTGCTGGCTAGAAAGTTATTTTCGGTTGCAGGATAGGATTCAGGTAAGTGGTCAAACGAGTAGGTGCCAAGACGAAATTGCGTGAACACTTTCTAGGCAATATTGGGAAAGTGATGGATTCTGATGAATTGAGGGAGATATCTGGAAATCAAAGTGAATGGGCTCGCAGAGTGCGCGAGCTTAGAACTGAGGAAGGTTTTCAAATTCTAACCCACAATGACAGAAGTGAATTAAAGCCAGGACAATACCTTTTAGAGAATCCGAAGCCAGAGCCAGCCTTTGAACGTGCACTCTCTAAAGAAATACGCGCGTTTGTACTTGACCGAAATGGGTTTACATGCCAGATGTGCGGAGCTGTTGCAGGTGAAACGCATCCATATAATTCCGGTCGGAGAACACGTTTGCACATTGGTCACATCATCGATAAGTCCCAGGGAGGGACGGATGATGAATCAAACCTGCGTGCCTTGTGTTCTATATGCAATGAAGGCGCGTCTAACTTAACGCTTGAAAGACCGTCAGTTCAAAAGTTATTTATTCAGGTAAGGAGAGCAAAAGGTGGAGATCAGCTTGAATTGCTAAAGTGGCTCATTCAAAAATATCCAAAGCAAGCAAAAGAATTTCAGGCAGAGTGTTTGCACTGTGTTAAAAGAACCTGATACAGTTAAAAACTGCGATAAAACATCGTTTGTTGCGGACGATAAACCGGTACATAAAAGAGTGCATATGTTTTATACCCTGCAAATCAATTGGCGAAAGGAACGATGGCGCGGCTGAAGTCGCTGTCCGTGAAATGTCCTATCCGTTTGACTTTGTAGGTGATAACCATGAATGAAGAACAATTTGCCGCACTTGCGTCGCAAAGCGCAGCACAGAATATTAATCGCATCCCACTGATGCGCGAGGTGTTGGCCGATCTCGATACCCCGCTAAGCACCTATCTCAAGTTAGCCAATGGCTCGTATTCCTATCTGTTTGAATCTGTGCAGGGTGGTGAAAAATGGGGGCGCTATTCCATTATCGGGCTGCCCTGTCGTACCTTGCTCAAGGTATCGGGCAAGCGCATCGAAGTGGAAACCGATGGCAAAATCGTGGAGTCGTTGCACAGTGATGACCCGCTGACCTGGATCGAGAATTTTCAGGCCCGTTATCAGGTGGCTGAGGTAGATGATTTGCCACGCTTCACCGGTGGCTTGGTGGGTTATTTTGGTTACGATACTATTCGGTACATTGAACCGAAGCTGTCCAAATGCCCCAATCCTGACGAACTGAATACGCCGGACATTCTGTTGATGGTGTCTGAAGAAGTCGTGGTGTTTGACAACCTCAGTGGCAAGTTGTATCTCATTGTTCATGTGAACCCGGCGCAGGCGGATGCTTTCGCCTTTGGCCAGCAACGCCTTGATGAACTGGAAGCACGATTGCGTGAAGCGACACCGCGCGCTGAACCACGGGTAAGCATGAACGTTGGCGAAGAAGATTTTGTCTCCGGTTTTACCGAAGAGAGTTTCAAACAGGTAGTGGAGCGTGCGCGGCGCTATATTGTCGATGGCGATGTTATGCAGGTAGTGTTGTCACAACGTTTGTCGGTGCCATTCAGCGCACCGCCGCTGGATCTGTATCGTGCCCTGCGCAGCCTCAACCCATCACCCTACATGTTTTATCTCAATCTGCATGACTTTCATATTGCGGGTTCTTCACCGGAAATTTTAACGCGGCTGGAAGGTGAGGTGGTTACTGTGCGCCCCATCGCCGGTACCCGTCGTCGTGGCTACGATGAAGCTGAAGATCGTGCCATGGAAATGGAATTGCTGGCTGACCCCAAAGAGCTGGCCGAGCATTTAATGCTTATTGATCTGGGTCGCAATGACGTAGGCCGGATCAGTGAAACCGGCAGCGTTGAATTGACGGAAAAAATGCTGGTGGAACGTTATTCCCATGTCATGCATATCGTTTCCAACGTTGAAGGCAAACTGAAATCGGGAATGAATGCCATGGATGTGTTGCGTGCAACATTTCCGGCAGGCACCGTGAGCGGTGCGCCGAAAATCCGGGCCATGGAAATTATCGATGAGCTGGAGCCCGTGAAGCGAGGTGTCTATGCCGGTGCTGTGGGATACCTTGGCTGGAATGGCAGCATGGATACCGCGATAGCCATTCGCACCGCAGTGATTAAATCCGGCAAACTGTATGTTCAGGCGGGTGCTGGCGTGGTTTGTGATTCGCAGCCCAGGCTGGAATGGAAAGAAACCATGAACAAGGCGCGTGCCGTGTTTCGTGCGGCGACCATGGCTGAGGCCGGGCTGGATGGTGTAATCGGGAAGCATAAATAAGAAAGTCCAACGCAAAGGCGCGGAGACGGGAAGGACGCAAAGAAGATACTTGTGGATGAAGTTGCAATTTATGGGAAAGTTATTCTGTATTTAATGAATAAAAAATTTGATCAGTTAACTTACTTTGAATGTGTCAGTATTGAAGGATGGAATAAAGCGTGTTGTTAATAAATTATAAACCTTTGCGTTCTCAGCGCCTTTGCGCCTTTGCGTTGGATTTTTAGCTATGCTGTTAATGATCGACAATTACGATTCCTTCACCTACAACCTGGTGCAATATTTTGGCGAGCTGGGTGCCGATGTACAAGTACATCGCAACGACCAGATCACGTTGGACGAGGCAGTGGCATTGAACCCCGAACGCATCGTTATTTCCCCCGGGCCATGCACTCCCAATGAGGCAGGTATCTCACTGGAAATGATCAAACATTTTGCCGGTAAAGTGCCATTGCTGGGCGTATGTCTGGGCCACCAGAGTATCGGTCAGGCCTTTGGCGGCAAGGTGGTGCATGCGGGGGAAATCATGCACGGTAAAACCTCGATGATGCATCACAAAAACAAGGGTGTATTTGCCGGTCTGGACAACCCTTTCGAGGCCACGCGTTATCATTCTCTGGTGATTGAAAAAGACAGCTTGCCGGATTGTCTCGAAATGACCGCATGGACGGAAAACGGGAAGGGTGGGCTGGATGAAATTATGGGGGTGCGTCATAAAGAACTGGAGGTGGAAGGTGTGCAGTTTCATCCCGAATCCATTCTTACCCGACATGGCCACGATATGTTGAAGAATTTTCTGAAAGCAACCATCCAACGCAAAGAATAATCACGGTAAAAACGTTGCACGCTTTGCATTTCTGCGTTGGTTTTTAACGTCTTTAAATAGGGGAGTTTAAAATTCCACGACTGTAGACAGTATCGTTGCCCTTACTAATCCGGCTTTTAGCCGTAACCCCGAAGCTGCTGGCTTCAGCCGGTGGAGTATTTATACAAGGTGAAATCACATGAACATGGACATGCCAACAGCTATTCGCGCGGTTACCGAACGCCGCGATCTTACTCGCAACGAAATGCAATCAGTGATGAATACCATCATGACGGGAGAGGCCACACCTGCACAGATTGGAGGCTTTCTTGTTGGTTTGCGTATGAAAGGCGAAACCATTGATGAAATTACTGCTGCCGCACAAGTGATGCGCGAGTTGGCCACCAGAGTGGATGTCAGCGGTGAACATATTGTGGATATTGTTGGTACCGGCGGGGATGGCAGCAGCACGTTTAATATTTCCACGGCATCCTGTTTTGTCGTGGCGGCGGCGGGTGGCACGGTAGCGAAACACGGCAACCGTTCCATTTCCAGTAAATCCGGTAGTGCCGATGTGTTGGAAGCGGCAGGTGTGAATCTGGATCTTGCTCCCGAACAGGTGGCGAAGTGCGTGAATGAGGTGGGTGTGGGCTTTATGTTCGCACCCAAACACCATGGTGCAATGAAACACGCCATCGGCCCGCGCAAGGAGATGGGGGTGCGCACGGTTTTTAATGTGTTGGGGCCGCTTACAAATCCTGCCGGTGCGCCCAATCAATTGCTGGGCGTGTTCAGTAAAGAACTGGTGGAACCGCTGGCCCATGTATTGGCTAACCTTGGCAGTCGCCATGTACTGGTGGTGCATTCGGAAGATGGCATGGACGAGATCAGCATCAGCGCACCGACCTTTGTGGCGGAGCTGAAAAAAGGTGAAGTGACTACGTATACCATTGAACCGGAAGATTTTGCATTGACTCGCGCGGATATTGCCTCACTGAAAGTAGAGGACGCTACGCAGTCGCTGGCAATGGTGAAAAGTGTTCTGGAAAATCGCCCCGGCCCAGCGCGCGATATCGTGCAGTTAAACGCCGGTGCTGCAATGTATGTGGCAGGACTGACGGATTCTCTGGCGGCAGGAGTGATGAAAGCCGGTGATGTGCTGGCCAGCGGCAAGGCGCTTGCCAAACTGGATGCTTTGGTGGATGTTTCTGGTTCTGTGTCGTAAACGCAAAGAAAAATATAAAACTTTCTACCCTCTGTATCTTTGCGTTAAATACGCATTGATGCCAACGGTATAAGTTATTTAATTTCCATTTCTTAGGTTTAACTCCGGCATGTTGGGGTGCATAAAAAATATTCACCCCAACCTGCGTGCTATGGCTTTACGTTATTAAATATCAAGGCAGCAATAAATGAACAGTACTCCCGATATTCTCAAAAAAATTATCGCCCGCAAACACGAAGAGATCGCTGAGCGCAGCCAGCAAACAAGTTTGGCGGAGATGATCGAACGCGCCAAAATGGCAGATGCCTGCCGTGGTTTTGTTGATGCGATGAAAAATAAAATAGCGACAGGTGATGCCGCAGTGATTGCCGAAATTAAAAAAGCCTCACCCAGTAAAGGTGTGATACGTGAAGATTTTGTACCCGCTGATATCGCCGTTTCGTATGAAAAGGGTGGGGCAGTCTGTTTATCGGTACTCACCGACAGGGATTTTTTCCAGGGATCAGAAGGCTTTTTGCGACAGGCCCGTGCCGCCTGTACGTTGCCGGTGATTCGCAAGGATTTTATGGTTGATCCATATCAGGTTTATGAGGCACGGGTCATCGGAGCTGATTGTATTTTGTTAATCGTTGCCGCACTGGATGATGTGCAGCTGCACGAGCTTGCGACACTGGCCACAAAGCTGGGTATGGATGTGCTGGTGGAAGTGCATGATGCTGATGAATTGGCACGGGCATTACCACTGAATTTGCCACTGGTGGGGATTAACAACCGTAATTTGCGTACTTTTGAAGTGAGTTTACGAACCACGCTGGATATGCTGGCAGACATTCCTGATGATCGCATTGTGGTCACCGAAAGCGCGATTCATTCTGTGGAAGATGTGGCCTTGATGCGTGGGCACGCCGTGAATGCCTTTTTGGTGGGGGAAGCATTCATGCGTGCGGATGATCCGGGGGCCAAACTGGCAACACTTTTTTCAACGAGAATTTAGGATTATCGTGCCCCGAATATCACAATGGTTTTTCCCTGCGCGGTAATCAGCCCCTGTTCTTCCAGGTTTTTTAATACACGGCCCACCATCTCCCGTGAGCAACCCACAATGCGTCCCAGCTCCTGCCGGGTGATGCGGATTTGCATACCATCAGGATGGGTCATGGCATCGGGTTCCTTGCTGAGATCCATCAGCGTACGGGCAATACGACCGGTAACATCCATGAAGGCAAGATTGCTGACTTTTTGGCTGGTTTTACGCAGACGCAGGGCCATTTGTGAGGCCAGTTCAAAAAGAATGTCCGGGTCTTTTTCACTCAATTGGCGGAAACGGTTGTAGCTGATTTCGGCCAGTTCACATTTGGTTTTGGCGCGCACGAAGGCGCTGCGGTTGGTTTCGCCACCGAACAGCCCCATTTCGCCGAAGAAGTCCCCAGGGTTCAGGTAGGCCAGCACGATTTCACGACCGGTTTCATCTTCGATAAGCACGGACACCGAGCCTTCGACGATGTAATACAGCACATCAGGCTTGTCGCCAGCGTAAATAATCAGGCTTTTGGTTGGATATTGTCGCCGATGGCAATGTTCCAGAAAGCGCTCGATAGTGGGAGGTGTCTGGACAATATTGGGTATTGTGCTCATGGATTTTTACTCATGAAAGGCTGCCTGATTACTGGTATGGCCCCATTCCCGGGCGTGACACAGTCTCTATCGGCAAGCGTTGTGAATACTTAACCACCAGAGAGTGTTATGTGCGGGCGCTGTGCCGGTTTATAATTACCGACCAAAATTATGGAGCAATAGAGATGAAAGCCAGAATCAAATGGGTGGACGAGGTGATGTTTGTCGCTGAATCAGGGAGTGGTCACAGTGTGGTCATCGATGGACCGCCGGAGCATGGCGGACGTAATATGGGTATTCGTCCCATGGAATTGTTATTACAGGGCTTGGGCGGTTGCACGGCATTTGATGTGATGATGATACTGAAAAAGGCACGACAGCCAGTACAGGATTGCGTGGTGGAGCTGGAAGCGCAACGTGCAGAAACCGAGCCGAAAGTATTCACCAGCATCCATATTCATTTCATTGTGACTGGCGCAGGGGTGAGTGAAAAACACCTGCAACGGGCGATTAAACTGTCCGCTGAAAAGTATTGTTCTGCCTCTATCATGCTGGGTCAGGTGGCGGAGATTACTCATGATTACGAATTGTGCGAGGACTGAAAAATGATCAAACCCAACCCCACTACCGGCATGCGCCATGTTGCGTTGTTTGTGAAAAACTACGAAGCCACCGAACAGTTTTATGTGGAACTGCTGGGTATGAGTGTGGAATGGCGGCCGGATGCCAATGCTGTCTATTTAACGTCAGGTAATGACAACCTTGCGTTACACCGCGTTGAGCATGATTTCGCTGAAGAACAGCATCTGGACCATATCGGATTTTTTCTGAATACACCGGAAGACGTGGATCAGTGGTTTGATTTTTTACGGGGCCACGATATCAAAATGAAAACGGAACCACGCACTCACCGTGATGGCGCGCGCAGTTTTTATTGTCTTGATCCCGATGGCAACACTGTGCAGATGATTTTTCATCCGCCACAGCAACAAATTTAATCTCTTTGGGTTCAATTCCCCGCAGCTTGCTGCGTAAGTTTTTTGTTCAAACGCGTAAGCGTTTGAGCTGGCAGTTTAATACCCCGCTTCGCGTAGCGAAGTCGAGCGCAGCGAGATAGCTTGCTGCGGGGTTGTTTATTGTGAATTAAGCACTTTTTCCTGAGAATAAAGAACATGCTCATCCAGTTTGACGATGATTTACCAAAGTGGAATTATACCGCTATCCCACAAGTCGAGTGATATCGGGAAGTTATTTCGGGACAATTTCCTGGTCTCAGTATTTCCTGGCCAGAGATTGTAAAAACAGGGGTGGATCATTGTGATTCACCCCTGCATTTTTTAGTAGGTTGATATGTAGAGTTAATTAATGTTACCACCACCATCGCGAGAACCGGTTGGCACGTTTCCAGCGAATGAAGAAGGTCCGCTACCCAGAGCTTTGTTGTTTTTGTAAAAATTGTCGCTTGAGTCGAAATAGATTCCCTGGTTTGCTGTGCTGATCGTATTCGATTCGATGATGCTTCTCGTTGCTCCTACCTTGATTCCTGTGGTGGTATTGAAGATCTGGTTGTTGGCGACATGCGTTCTGTCTCCTGTTCTAATGCCGATTGTAGCGGCACCTTGCATCTTGATAGAGTTCCCCCTGATAATGCCATCCTTACTGTAAATCCCGGTGTCAGAAGCGCCTAGGCGACCAGATACTGAATTGTCAATAATGTTTGAAGAAATACCAAAAATTCCGTAAGTGCCATTTCGTGAAACGGTGTTCGATTGAATTACACTTTGGTGTCCAAGAATGCCCATTTTTTCATTGTCGTTTGCAATGTTTCCAATCACCGTGCTGTAATCGACGTTGCCAAAGCCATGGGTACCGTTATTTGATGCGATGTTGTTGATTATAACTGAGTAGCTGGCAGAGATCCCAATACTGCTGTTGTTGGATGCGATATTATTTTTCAGTGTGGAATAATGTGCGATAATTCCCATGCTATTGTCTGTTGCGATGCTATCGGTCACTACATTTTGTTTGCTCCAAAGTTGGATGCCTCTAATGTTATTGGTTGTTCGTATGTTGTGGACTTTGATATTTGAGCTGCCGCTGTTGGAGGTAATGCCATTTGAAGTGCCTGTTATCACACCATTGCGGATTTCAATATTTGAATATAAGTCAGTAATCTCTACTCCTGCTCCCGATCCTGTGCCTTGTATCGTGAAGCCATTGAGGTCCAGTGTGACGTTGTCTGAAGAGATAACAATAATGTCGCTATGTGTTATTTGTATGATGTTCCCGGCTAAGTGATACATCCCAGGCGTGTTGATAGTGTAGGGAATTGAATTTATAGCTGTTCCTGTAGATGTTGCGTGCGCAGTAGATATGAATAGTAAAAAAATGAAAGATAATGCGATTATTTTTTTAGGCATGTCCGATCTCCTTGAATGGATATGTTGATAGTGTGTATTACAATCGCAGTGTGGCAGGGGTTGGTCTGATAACAATCGGGAAAAACACTTATTTTAATCAAGGTTTATGTGTGGCGGGATATGCTCATGGAAAAAATAGACTAAATCCAGAAGGCAGTGCGCGTCATAACTTTTGATGTGAGCCCCATGAGTTTTTTCACAGGGAGAGGTAACTCTGTACCCCCAGCTTCCAGTGCCACTGTGGCGTGGTGGCCTTCGTCTTCTTTCATCTGTTCGAGAATGGCGCGACTTTTATCATCATGTTCGGGCAATTGTTCGAGATGTTCTTCGAGGTGTTTCACCACCTGCCTTTCGGTTTCTGCAACAAAACCCAAACTCCACTTGTCACCTGCCAGACCGGCCAGCGCACCGATGGCCGCAGAGCCAGCATACCAGACGGGGTTGAATACACTGACGTGAGTGTCCAGTTCTTTGGCGCGTTTTTCACACCAGTCAAGATGGTCGTTTTCTTCCAGTGCAGCACGTTCCATTTGCTGGCGAACATGTGGTAATCGGGCGGTGAGCGCCTGTCCCTGATACAAACCCTGTGCGGCCACCTCACCGGCATGGTTGATGCGCATCAGACGACCGGCCAGCTGGCGTTCGGCTTCACTGAGTTCAGCCTCCGCTTCGTTTTGAGCCGGGTTTGTCCGTTCGGTGATCTTTGGTTGGCCGAACAGGGTACGCATGCCCACATCGACTCCCATCAACAGTTGATCCAATGGGGAGTATTGGCGGTTTGTGTGGTCTGGCTCGTTCATGTGGAGAGTTTAGCGCGTTCTGGGTGGGTATGTCTTGTTGGTTGTCATGTGAGTAGAATGCCTCTTATTATTGCTGTAATGCTGTGCGTTAGATTGTGATTTTTCATGCAGTAGTGCAGATTTTCTGTTGCCCCTAGCTATGTATGATTGAGTTTATCCAGGTTTCGCCCAACAAGGGCATATCACCGCTTAGGCTAGTACATCGTTAAAATAGCCATGACGGTGTATGAAGTGGTTCCCCTTAGTTGGACAGCCTGAGGCGAAGTTAAGCTCTGGCACCGTTATGTTTCAAGCTCAGGCAGCTTGTTGAATGTCTTTATTCAGGTAATAAATTTCATCAGGAGTTGCGTTATC
>JAKISS010000041.1 GCA_021648485.1 Gammaproteobacteria bacterium | reverse complement strand
TCTATAGTTTTAATTCAAAGTCGGATATCTGGTGGGAGCAGGGGCGGGAAAAGTTTGAGAGGTTGAAAGCGTCTGTTTTCCAGTTTCAGTGGGGAAATATTCAATCACTGGTCGCGCTACAGCAGCGCACAATGAATATTTCTATCACCATTACAGGCGAGTCTGCCTATATTGCAACGGAGTCCGGGGAGTGCGAGGTATCCTGGGTGGCATTGCAAATCAGATGATTTTTCTGTTTGTTGCAGGCTGGTGGTGAGCTTGCGAACCTCAGCATTGGCCACGTTGAGTTCGCAAACTCATCACCAGCCTACCGTTTAAAACGGTAACTCGGCCTCTGGAACCTGGGTTGTCACCAACGTGCGAAAATCTCCCTGAATCCGCGCCAACGCCTCTTCATTCGTCGCCTCAAAACGAAACACCAGACAAGGCGTTGTGTTGGACGCTCGTACCAGTCCAAACCCGTCTTCAAAATCCACACGCAGTCCATCGATAGTGGTGATTTTGGCATTGGGGAAATCTGCTGCTGCAACCAGTTTGTTGACCAGCGGATGGTTTTCGCCTTCCTCTGTGCTCATATTCAGCTCGGGTGTGTTGATGCTGTCAGGCAGGGCGTTGAAAATGTCATCTGCCGGGCGGCCATCTTTGGCAAGTATTTCCAGCAGTCGTGCGGCAGTGTAAGTGGCATCATCAAAACCGTACCAGCGCTCTTTGAAAAAGATATGGCCGCTCATTTCTCCGGCCAGTTGCGCGCCGGTTTCTTTCAGTTTGGCTTTAACAAAGCTATGACCGGTTTTCCACATGGTGGCCTTGCCGCCCGCCTGTTCGATAATTTTATGCAGGTTAGTGGTGCATTTAATGTCATAAATAATTTCTGCGCCCGGGTTGCGGGATAGCACATCCTGCGCATACAGCATCATTTGCCGGTCGGCCCAGATCACGTTGCCAGTGGGAGTGAGTACACCGAGACGGTCACCGTCGCCGTCAAAGGCAAGGCCGATGTCGGCCTGTTGTTCGGCCAGCGCCTGCTTCAGGTCTGCCAGATTTTCCGGTTTGCTGGGGTCAGGGTGGTGATTGGGAAAGTTTCCGTCCACGTCGCAGAACAGCTCGATGACTTCACAGCCCAGTTCGCGTAACAGTTGTGGGGCGACGCCGCCGGCGACACCATTGCCGCAATCAACGATGACTTTCATGGGTTTAGCCAGTTTCACATCGCTGGTGATGCGTTCGATGTATTGCTGCACCACCTCGGCTTTGTCTACCGAACCGGAGCCTTCGTTCAAAGTACCGGATTCGATGCGCTCGCGCAGCTGCTGAATATCGGGGCCGGACAGGGTGGTGCCGCCCAGTACCATTTTCAGGCCGTTGTATTCCGGCGGATTGTGGCTGCCAGTGATCATGATGCCGGAACCGCTGCCCAGCTCGTAAGCGGCGTAATAGAGCACCGGTGTGGGTGCCATGCCAAGATCGATGACATCGCGCCCGGCTTCGGTGAGTCCGCGCGTGAGTGCTGCGATCAGCTTTGGCCCGGAGAGACGGCCATCGCGTGCCACGTAAATCTGTTGTTCGTCGCGTGCTTCCGCTTCTGCGCCCAGGGCGCGACCGATCCAGTATACCGCGTCTTCGGTAAGGGTTTTATCGACGATGCCGCGCACGTCATAGGCTTTGAAGATGCTGGCATCAAGTTTGGGGTGTTGGGTCATGGTGTGTTTCGCTATGTTAAGTGGTTAAACAATACGTAGGTGGGGCATAAAAAACCCCGAAGAATATCAGGTTCATGGTGTTCGCTAAAAGGTAACCGTGGTTTTATCCCGGATTTTTTTATCGTGCTTGCGCTACGCAAGCACGATCACTTGCAGGATCTAGGTGTTATGTTATATCAATCGGCATTGAGTGCAGCGCGTAATGTCGCCTGGCTCAGGTGCGGTGCAAACAATTCAACAAACTCGAAAATAAACCGGCGAAGGTAGCTGCCACGGCGGATGCCCACCCAGGTAGTACTGGCGGGGAACAGGTGGGTGATCTTGATGCGTCGCAGACCCTTGTCACGTTGCTCTTCGAAAGCCACATCGGCCAGTAGCCCGATACCCAGGCCGAGTTCCACGTAAGTTTTGATCACGTCAGCGTCCAGTGCGGTGAGCACAATTTTGGGTTGTAACCCGGCGGACTGGAAGGCATCGTTAAGCCGGCTGCGCCCGGCGAAGGCAAAGTCGTAGGTGACGATGGGGTGATCGGCTAGATCCTGCAAGGTCAATGGCGAGGTTTTTTCCAGCAATGGGTGATCAGGTGGTACCACCACACAGTGGTGCCAGGGGTAGCAGGGCAGAGTGATGAGCCCATCAGCAGAGGACACGGCTTCAGTGGCGATAACAATGTCGGCTTCTCCGCGCAGCGTTTTGTCACAAATTTGTTTTGGACTGCCTTGTCGCAGTTGCAGGACAACGTCAGGGAAACGCTGCCGGAATTGCTGGATCACTGGCGGCAACACGTAACGTGCCTGGGTGTGGGTGGTGGCCAGGGTCAGGGTGCCGCGTGACTGGTCACTGTAGTCGGCACCGATGCGGCTGATGTTTTCCGCTTCACGCAGCATGCGTCGTGCGGTGCGGACGATCTCATTGCCCGGTTCAGTGACCGCGGTGAGGCGTTTACCTTCGCGAGCGAAAATAGGTACGCCGAGTTCGGCTTCCAGCAGACGTATTTGTTTGCTTACACCCGGTTGCGAGGTATACATGGCTGCCGCTGCTTCGGTGACATTGAGGCGGTGGTCTACAACTTCGCAGATGCAGCGTAATTGATGCAGTTTCATAGAAGGTTTTGCTGTTTCCATTGCTGACGGGTTGGTTTTACCCGCGTATGCCGCCGTGATTTTGCGGTGTGTGTTCCCGAATTGCTGCCTGTATCCATTCTAATTCGGCATCCATTTATAACTTAAGTTTCTTTATAAAGACTTTTTTATTCTTTTTCAACCTATTGCTGTGTTGTTACTGTTTGCGCACATTCGAAAGGAATGCGCGTTCATGGATGCTTTTTTTGTTATTTCAGGCTTTGGCGTCGGTGTTTTGGTTGGGCTTACCGGAGTGGGTGGTGGTGCGCTGATGACACCGCTGCTGATTTTCGGCTTTGGTGTAGCGCCTGCCGTGGCAGTTGGCACCGATTTGATGTTTGCGGCCATTACCAAGGCCAATGGTGTCTGGGTACATGCCCGCCAGAGTTCAGTGGAATGGCGCATTGTGGGTTGGATGTTAATGGGCAGCCTGCCCGCGACCTTGATCACGCTGCTGGTATTGCGACAGGTGGATATACGCACCGACGCAGCACAAGAGGCGATGACCATCACGCTGGGCATAGCGCTGATTGCCAGCGCGGGTGCGTTGATATTTCGACGCCGTCTGGCACAAAGCGATACCGGTCTGACGCATGACGAGACGGGACGCAAAACCCGGATCGCCACAGTGGTAACTGGTGTGGTGCTGGGTGCGCTGGTAACAATGACCTCAGTGGGTGCGGGTGCGCTGGGGGCAGCTGCGTTATTTTGGCTTTATCCGCGCATGAAAGCGGTACGAGTAGTGGGTACAGATCTTGCCCATGCTGTGCCATTGGCCACGGTTGCCGGTCTCGGCCATTGGCAGTTGGGTACAGTGGATTGGGTATTGCTGGTCAGTCTTCTGATGGGTTCATTACCTGGCATTTATATTGGCAGCCGGCTGAGTTCCCGTGTGCCGGAAATCTGGTTGCGGTCGGTATTGGCCAGTCTTCTGTTGGTGATTGGCTTGGGGGCAGTGTTTGGTGGGCGATTGATGGCGTGAGCGTCGCAAAAATATGGGCGCAGGAATCAGGATTTACAGGAGACAGGATAAAATGACGACGACGAAAAATGAACACTGGATAGATGCCCCGGAGCTGACACAGTATCGCCAGGCGGTGCAGGATGTGCTGGCTGGCGAGCTTGATGAAGCCCGCTTTCAGGCGCTCCGTTTGCAACAGGGTGTTTATGGCCAGCGCCAGGAAGGCGTCAACATGATTCGCGTTAAGTTGCCCGGTGGTGTGGTATCGCCGAGCCAGCTGGGTGCTGTCGCCGACGTATTGGATAACCATTGCGAATTGGATATCGCCAGCGTGACCACGCGGCAGGATATCCAGCTACACAGCATTCCACTGGGTGACACGCCCGATGCACTGGAAAAACTGGCCGAGCAAGGGCTGACCTCGCGGGAAGCCTGCGGCAACACCGTGCGTAATATCACCGCCTGCCCGTTGGCGGGGGTCTGCCCTTGCGAGCACAGCGATGTACAGCCTGTGGTAGATGCGGTGGCACAACGTTTTTTACGACACCCGTTGACCCAGCATTTGCCGCGCAAATTCAAAATGAGCTTTTCCGGCTGTGAGGCGGATTGCGCACAAGGTCTGTTTCACGACCTGGCTGTGATCGCCGTCAAACGTGATGGTGCTTTTGGTTACAAGGTGCTGGCAGCGGGTGGTCTGGGTCACAAGCCACGTCCGGCCATTACGCTGGAAGAGTTTGTTGAAGAGTCGGAATTGCTGCCGGTGATCGAAGCCGTGCTGGCACTGCATCATCGTTATTCTGATCGTAAACGCCGTGCCCGGGCGCGTATGAAGTTTTTGCTGGAAAAACTGGGTGAAACCGAATTTGTTGAAAAATACCGCGAAGAACTGCAACGCACCAAACAGGTGTATGCCAGTGATGCCCTGCCTGCGGCCAACTGGGTAACCGCAGACGAAACAGTGAAATCCAAAATCTCTGCCACAGGTGCGCCGCGTGATGCGCTGCAACAGCGACAGACCGGGCTTTATATATACCCGGTGAGTCTGCCTCTGGGGGATTTGGGGGCGACACAAATGCGCGGTTTAATGGCATTAGCAAAGCAATATGACAATGCAGAAATGCGGGTCACTCAGGATCAGAACCTGATGTTGATGAACATTCCCCAGGAAGGATTACAGGCAGTGAAAGACGGTCTGCGTTTGCTGGAATTGAGTGCGCCTGCTGCCGGTGATGATGTGGTGGCCTGCCCCGGTACCTGGACATGCCGCCTGGGCATTACTGCCTCGCGACTGGTGAGCGCAGAGTTAACAGGCGGAGAAAGTGATCTGCGTATTCGAGTCAGTGGTTGTCATAACGGCTGTGCGCAACCTTACGTGGGTGATATCGGCATGCACGGTGAAGGTCGTCGTATCAATGGAAAACTGATTCCACATTATCGCCTGCATTTTGGGGGTGATGGTCGCAATGAAGGTGAAATTGCGGTGCGTGGCCCTGAGGTGCCTGTCCGCATGGCACCGGCAGCGGTAAAACGTGTCAGTCGTGAATATGAAAGCACCCGTCAGACTGAAGAAAGTTTTCGTACCTGGGCACAGCGCCAGGAAAAAGACTATTTTGCCGACCTGTTGCAGGATCTAACGGTGATTAGCGGCCCGGACAGTGAGGAGCTGTCAAAAGATTTTGGCGAAACAGAAGACTTCCGTGTACTGGCATTGGGCGGTGGTGAATGCATGGGTGCAAAACATGACGTGGTGTCGGCGAACTTCTCCGAAGCCGCACATGAGCGGGAATATCGCCGGGTATTTCAACTGGCGAAAAAAGAAGATCAAGCGCTGGACTGTGCTGAAGCGATTGCGCGCCTGATCTCGCAGGCATTGTTGCATGCCGGCGGCGAAAAAACTTTACCGGATGACCTGGCCGAATTGGCTGGGAAAATCACTGAGCAGAATGATGCAGCGCAGCATATTGTTGAATCGCTTAGCGTGTTTATCGGAGAAATGCAGGTCTTACGTAAAGATTTTGATGATGCCCGGTTTGAAAAGCTGGCAAATGCACAGGATCTGTGGACCGTGTTAGTGGCAAAAGCCTGCGAATCGGTGGATATACAACTGGATGTGCAGGCATCACTGCCGGAAGTCAGCCAGCTGGTCGCCGTGAGTGAAGAAAAATTACAGGTATCTGCATAGTTGTTTGCACAGGTGTCTGTCCAGGTACTATTTGATTAAGGAGAAAGGAAATGTTGGTGGATAAAAAAGTAAAATCAGTTATCTCTTTGTTGAATAATATTCAACGAGACTATGCGCCGGCCGCCCTGGCCAGCAGCTTCAGTATTGAAGACATGTTGCTGTTGGACCTTATCACCAAACATGCGCCGGAAATCAATGTGTTTACGCTGGACACTGGCCGCCTGCCCGCAGAAACCTATAACCTGATGCAAAAAACCCATGAAAAATATGGTTCGGTGGTGGAAGTTTATGCACCGGATTGTTCCGTGCTTGCCGAATATGTACAGACGCAAGGACCCAATGCTTTTTACAACAGCGTCGAACAGCGCAAGCAATGCTGCGCCATACGGAAGCTGGTGCCGTTGAAGCAGGCACTGTCTACACGGGAAGCCTGGATCACCGGGTTGCGTAAAGAGCAATCCGTCACCCGTACTGACCTGCAACGCATGGAGTGGGATGAAGCACATGGCATTCCCAAGTTTAACCCTCTCCTGGACTGGGATGAGAAGGAAGTCTGGGCCTACATTCACGAACATGATGTGCCATTTAATGAACTGCATACAAAAGGATATCCAAGCATCGGTTGTGCGCCCTGTACACGGGCAATTGCGGAAAAAGAGGATATTCGTGCCGGACGCTGGTGGTGGGAAAATCCGGAAAGTAAAGAATGTGGCCTGCATGTACGTCCACCAGAAACCGCGAGCGCATAGTAAGCCTGGTGAATCGTTTTAGGCGTGAACTGAAACTCGGTTACAGTTAATATTTAACGCGAAGACGCAAGAGTTTTATTACTGCAAAAGTAAAACTCTGCGATCTTCTCGCAATGAAACATTAAACCTAAATTAATCAGTTAAACCTACTGCGAACACCTAATGCACAGAATCTAAAGTGTTTTTCAGAACATGTTGAACTCACCGTATGGGTGATACGCTTTCGTCCAAAATAACCTGAAAAACGCTTTATCTTCCGCACCTTAGTCGCTCTCGCTACGGTTTAACTGATTAATTTAGGTTAAAACTCACAAACACCTGTTTTCGCTCTTCCATCGACATCTCCCCCAGCACGGCACAAGCTCGGTAAAATGCCACCAGATCACCCTGTTGCTCCGCCAGCAGACGCTGAAAACCCGGCACATGATCACGATATGTAGTTATCGCCGCCAACTGCGCATTATTCAAATCCTGCGCAAACCAGGCATCGTAACCCGCATAACCGCCCCACTGTTTTTTCAGTTGTTGATATTGCTGACGCAACCCGGCCTGAATGGCAGTTTTGCGGGCCTGCATTTCTGTTTCATTCAGCGTTTCTGCGTACAAGGCCTGAAGCTGGTCCCGCACACCGGTCACCAACACCACAAAGTCATCCTGCCGCTGCAAGGACAGCGCATATTCCTGACGCTGCTGCTGATTGCCGTGTTTTTCCAGCCAGCGCCGCACACCCTCCAGCTGCACGGCGGTGGCAAAGCCTTCATTAAAAGCAGTGTCGTCTTCCACGTACAGTTGCTGATGCGCCAGTTCGTGAAAAATCAACCCGGCAATGCGCGCCGGAGAGCGTCGCAATACCGTATTCAATAACGGGTCATCAAACCAACCCAGCGTAGAATAGGCCGCCACACCACCGACATAAACATCTAAGCCTTCAGCAGCCAGTTCATCCGCAAAAATCTGAGCATCCGCCTGGGCAAAATAACCGCGATAACCCACACAGCCCGCAAAAGGAAAGCACCAGCGTTTGAGATTTAATTCAAACGATTTGGCGGCAAATACATTCCACACCACAAAGGGTCGTTGCAAATCTGCGTAACTACGGTAACTATCATTGTCCGGCAACGCCAGCTCGCTACTGGCAAAATCACGAATTTCCAGCACCATCTGCAATTTTTCGCGCAACGGGCTAGCTGTACCAGGCTCGGCCAGTATTTCATCAATAGGCTTGCTTTTATCCCACACCTCCCACTGACCACCAATGGATTGCCCGTAATAGCCCAGCGTGGCGCAACCACTCACAACCAGCAAAACACACAACAACAGTGTGCGCCGCATCAACATCAAACGTATAAACAAAAGCTTCATACGGGTAACATACCGCTATGAAGATCTATTTGGTAGGTGGTGCAGTACGCGATACGTTATTGGGTTTCGAACCCAAAGAACACGACTGGGTGGTGGTCGGTGCCACGCCGGAACAATTAACCTCACAAGGTTACAAACAGGTGGGCAAGGATTTCCCGGTATTTCTGCACCCGAAAACACGCGAGGAATACGCCCTGGCGCGCACCGAGCGCAAAACCGCACCGGGTTACCATGGTTTTGCCATGCATGCTGCGCCCGACGTAACCCTGGAAGAAGACCTGTTGCGCCGTGACCTCACCATCAATGCCATCGCACAAACCGCCGACGGACAACTCATCGACCCGTTTAATGGCCAGCAGGATCTGGCAGACAAACAACTGCGCCATGTCTCTCCGGCCTTCAGCGAAGACCCAATACGCATCTTGCGCGTAGCGCGTTTTGCGGCGCGTTTTGCCCACCTCGGTTTTGTTATTGCGCCAGAAACCCGCAAATTAATGCGGGACATGGTCAACACTGGGGAAGTGGATACACTGGTGGCCGAACGGGTGTGGACAGAAACGAAACGCGCTCTGAGCGAAAAAACCCCGGCATGTTTTTTTGAAGTGCTGCGCGAATGTGGCGCACTGGCCATATTATTCCCGGAAATTGAGCGCCTGTTCGGCGTACCGCAACCGGAAAAACATCACCCGGAAATCGATACCGGCCTACATACTCTGATGGTACTGGAGCAGGCAGCACGACTGTCGCCGGACACCCGTGTACGATTTGCCGCGCTGCTACACGACCTGGGTAAAGGCACCACCCCTAAAGAGCAGTGGCCGAAACACATCGCCCACGAAGAACGTGGAGTACCACTGGTGGAAGATTTATGCCAACGCCTGCGTGTCCCCAAAAGCTATCAGGAACTGGCGGTGGCAGTGACACGCTATCACCTGCACTACCACCGTGCCGCCGAACTCAAACCCGCCACCCTGCTCAAATTGTTTAACGCTCTGGACATCTTCCGTCGCCCGGAACGCTTCGAGCTGTTTATTCTTGCCTGCGAAGCTGACTCACGCGGTCGCACCGGGTTTGAAAATGCACATTTTGATCAACCGGATATTTTGCGGCGCGCACGAGATGCAGCCGCCTCCGTCACTGCCAAAAAATTAGTAGGAGAATTTACAGGTGCCGCCATTGGAGAAGAACTGAAACGACTTCGCCAACAGGCCATTAAAAAAGCAGTAACCCGTTAAAGGTGAATTAAACCTAAATTAATCAGTTAAATCTACTGCGAGCGCCTAAGGCACAGAATCTAAAGCATTTTTCAGAACATGTTGAACTCACCGTATGGGTGATACACTTTCGTCCAAAATAACCTGAAAAACGCTTTATCTTCCGCACCTTAGTCGCTCTCGCTACGGTTTCACTGATTAATTTAGGTTAAAGGCTAAAAAGCGCATTGAGTATGCGTTCTTCTTCGCGGGTTGTCTGACCTGCGGTGTACGGTTCATACGGCCACATGACACCACCGGATCCGCTGCATTGCATTTCATCAAGGGATGCGCCGCACATTTGTTAAAACCGGGGCTTGTTCCAGGTTTGGCTGCTGATGAGTATTTCTGCCATTTCAAGTTCCTTTGTCGTGGTAACGGCCCAAGCTTTACCAGCTGCAATCTACTGAATACGCGCCAGTATGCCGTCCAGTTCGTCAAGGCTGTTGTAATGAATCACCAGCTTGCCATTGCCTTTGGGGGCGTGTTGAAACAGTACTTTGGCAGCCAGCTTTTGCGCCAGTTCGTCTTGCAGACGTTTAATGTCGGGGTCTACTGATTTTACTTCTTTTTTTGTTTTGGCCGATGCGTTGCTCAGGCGGCGCACCAATTGTTCGGTTTCCCGTACGGTACAACCTCTGGCGGCTACGTCTCGCGCTGCTTCACTTTGCACCTGTCCTTCCAATGCCAGCAGGGCGCGGGCATGGCCCATTTCCAGATCACCGTGCTCCAGCATTTTGCGCACATCATCGTTGAGACTGAGCAAGCGTAACAAATTGCTCACCGCCGCACGGGAGCGCCCTACAGCTCCGGCAGCTTGCTGGTGCGTCATTTCAAATTCGTCAATCAACCGTTGCAGAGCAACAGCTTCTTCGATGGGATTGAGGTCTTCGCGCTGGATATTTTCAATGAGCGCCATAGCGATGGCAGCTTCATCCGACACATCACGCACGACTGCCGGGATGTCGTGCAACCCGGCAATTTGTGCGGCGCGCCAGCGGCGTTCACCGGCAATGATTTCGTAACGCTCGCCGCCGATGGGGCGTATCACGATGGGTTGCACTACGCCTTGGGCCTTGATTGAGTTAGCCAGATCTTCAAGACTTTCGGCATGCATGTCTGTTCGTGGCTGATATTTGCCCGGCTGTAACAGATCTACCGGCACTTCACGCAGGTCTGTGCTTTGCGGCTCTTCAACGGCCTTTGCCATGGAGCCGTCCAACAATGCCCCCAGCCCTCGCCCTAACCCTCGTTTTTTTACTGCCATGTGATCTACGACCTCTGATTTTAATGTCTTCTCAAACGGTTAAACGCTCGCTACCAGCGTCGGGCTGTCTATCGCTTTGTCGCGGCGCAGCACTTCGCCGGCCAATGCCAGATACGCTTTGGCTCCGCGTGAGCTTTTGTCGTACACCAGCGCGGGCAAACCGTAACTCGGCGCTTCCGCCAGACGGATATTGCGCGGGATGACGGTACGAAACAGTTTGTCGCCAAAATGTTTATTGAGCTGTTCAGTCACATCACCGGAAAGCCGGTTGCGCGGATCGTACATGGTACGCAACAGTCCATCAATTTGCAGGAAGGGGTTCAGCGTGCCTTTGACTTCTTCGATGGTATTCACCAACGCGGTCAATCCTTCCAGCGCGTAATATTCGCATTGCATGGGTATCATGACCGATTGCGAGGCCACCAATGCATTCAGTGTGAGCATGTTCAGTGAGGGTGGGCAGTCGATAAGGATATAATCATAATTGCCAACAACCTCCATAAGGGCATCACGCAAACGGCGTTCGCGTTGCGGTTCTTGCAACAGCTCTACTTCGGCGGCGGTGAGGTCGGCATTGGAGGGCAGCATGTCATAACCGGCTTCGCCTGTGGCCACCGTTGCTTCAGCCATCGTCGCTTTTTTCATCAGCACATGATAGCTGGACAGCTCCACGGCATGTTTATCAACACCGCTACCCATGGTGGCATTACCTTGCGGATCGAGATCCACCAACAATACCTTGCGCTGCGTGGCGACCAGCGATGCTGCCAGATTCACGCTGGTGGTGGTTTTACCCACGCCACCTTTTTGGTTGGTTACTGCAATGATTTTTCCCATTTTCCTGTCCTGTCTTTAAATCTGCCTGGCCAATGTTCAGCCATCCTGCTTTCGCCAATCCAGAGCTGCCTACTCTCTATCCGGTTCACCGCTTTCGCTCACTCGCCGCAAACACACCAAATGTCGTTCTTCGTGCAAACCCGGCACTTGCAATGGATATACTTTTTCCAGTGCAAAGGCTGTGTGCAGATTTTGCAGTTCTGCGCCTGGGTCAGCGCCCTTCATTGCCAGCATTACGCCGCCCGGTGTGCAGTGCCGGCCTGCGCCAGCCAGCATATCTGTCACCGAGGCAAAAGCCCGTGACAATACAACATCAAACGCTTGCTCAGTCTGAAAGGCTTCGGTGCGCGCATGCACTACCTGCACATTGTTCAGCGCCAGTTCCGCCATCGCCTGCCGCATAAAACGGGTTTTTTTACTGTTGCTGTCTAACAGCACAAACCTGCGCTCGGGGTACGATTTTGCGCTCAGCAGAGCCAAAGGAATACCCGGTAAGCCTGCACCGGTTCCCACGTCCAGAATCCATTGGGGCTTCGTACCTCTGTCCCGCCCGTCATTCAGTTCGTTGCTCAGCTCTTTATTCAAATAGGGCAACACTGTGAGGCTGTCCAGCAAATGTCGTGTGACCATTTGCGCAGGATCGCGTACCGCCGTCAGATTATAAACGCGATTCCACTTGTGCAGGAGCCGTACATAATCCAGAAGCCGGGCCTGAACATCAAGCGAACAATCCAGATTTAGTGTTTTTATTCCCGCAGAAAGTAATTTGGCGGGTAATTCCACTTGTGATAGCACCCATTTCTCCCGCAATCAGGGCTTGATTGTGGCATCAGTGAGTTTGTCCAGCGCATTGGTCATTTTCTCAACGATTTCTGCCCGATCAGCAATATCATGACGATTCACAATGTAAGACGGATCATTGTAGGTCAGCCACACCTGGCCTTTTTCATCCTCCCAGGCCAGCGCCTTCAGGGGCAGATCAATGCCAGCGGTCTGATTACTGGTGAACAGGTGTGAACCCAGTTTCGGGTTACCAAACAGCAACAGCTCGGTAGGACGCAGCGTGATACCCACTTTTTTCGCGCCGGCATCATGGCTCCAGCGCGTGACAATGGCGATACCTTTCTTTTTCAAAACGGTTTCCAGACGATCCAGCGTTTCTTTCACGTCATACACGCTCTTTTTGCTGATCATGCCGCGATCATCCCCTGCATGCTGACCATCATGTCCGTCGCCCGCCTGCACTAAACCCGCGACGATAAACATAACGCTCATCATGAGCTGTGCTGCGATTCGTAGTTTCATATCCTCTCCCTCGACAAATCCAATAGGCTGTTTTCTGGTTCGGGAGTCTGTCGAACACGTTGTGCCATGTCACGTTTTTTCAGATGCACTAACAACAACGAAATGGCGGCGGGAGTCACTCCGGAAATACGTGCTGCCTGTCCTAACGTCGCGGGCCGTTGCGCAGCCAGCTTTTGGCTTACTTCATTCGACAGACCACTCACTTGGCAATAATCCAGGTCGTCCGGCAAAGACATTGTTTCCTGACGCTGATGACGGGCAATTTCATCTTTTTGGCGCGCGATGTAACCCGAATATTTAATCTGAATTTCTACCTGCTCCGCCACCACCGGATCAGCCACAGCCTGTCCCGCACCTTGCAGCGACATCAATCCGTTATAATCAACCCCGGGACGACGCAGCAATTCATCCAGGTGCGCCTCTTTGTTCAGCGGCTGACCCAGCACTCGTTCAGCTTCAGTGCTATCTACGACTTTCGGTCGCAACAAGGTTTCGCGCAAACGTTGGCTCTCACCTTCAATCGCTTCACGTTTTTCCTCGAAGGCCTCCCAACGCAGATCATCCACTAATCCCAGTTCACGACCTATAGCGGTCAGCCTCAGATCAGCATTGTCCTCGCGCAGCAACAGACGGTACTCAGCCCGCGAGGTAAACATGCGATAGGGTTCTTGCGTGCCACTGGTGATGAGATCATCCACCAGCACGCCAAGATAAGCCTGATCACGACGCGGACTCCAGCTCTCGTCTTCACGCGACTGCCGCGCGGCATTGATGCCTGCCAGCAGACCCTGTGCTGCCGCCTCTTCATAACCGGTGGTGCCGTTGATCTGGCCAGCGAAAAACAGCCCTGGCAGATGTTTGGTTTCCAGCGAAGGCTTGAGATCTCGCGGATCAAAAAAATCGTATTCGATGGCGTAACCTGGCCGGGTAATGTGTGCGTTTTCAAACCCTTTCATCGAGCGCACCAGCGCGTGCTGTACATCAAAAGGCAAGCTGGTGGAGATGCCGTTGGGATAGACTTCATGGGTGGTCAAGCCTTCAGGCTCAACAAAAATCTGATGTGAGTCCTTGTCCGCAAAGCGCACGATTTTGTCCTCGATGGATGGACAATAACGCGGCCCCACACCTTCAATTTCACCACTGTACATGGGTGAACGGTCAAGACCCGCGCGAATAATGTCGTGCGTCTGTGTATTGGTATGGGTAATGTGGCAAGGTACCTGGCGCGGATGGTCGGCAGCCGACCCCATAAAAGAAAACACTGGCCGGGGGTCATCACCCGGCTGTGCTTCCAGCACGGAATAATCAATGGTGTTGCCGTCAATGCGTGGTGGTGTTCCCGTTTTCAATCGATTCACACGGAAAGGCAGCTCGCGCAAACGTTCAGCCAATGCATTGGCAGGCGGATCACCTGCACGTCCTCCCTGGTGGCTCTCCAGACCGATATGAATACGACCACCGAGAAAAGTGCCCACAGTGAGCACCACCGTGGGTGCCTGAAATTTGAGGCCCATTTGTGTCAACACACCCGTGACGTGACCGTTTTCGACCAAAAGATCATCCACTGCCTGCTGAAACAACGTCAAATTGACTTGGTTTTCCAACACTCTGCGCACCACCTGCCGATACAATACCCGGTCAGCCTGCACCCGTGTCGCCCGCACCGCCGGGCCTTTGCGCGCATTAAGACGGCGAAATTGAATGCCTGCGCGGTCAGCCGCTTTGGCCATCAAACCACCCAGCGCATCCACTTCTTTTACCAAATGCCCTTTGCCAATGCCACCAATGGCGGGATTACAAGACATCTGCCCCAGTGTATCGAGATTGTGCGTCAACAAAACCGTGCGCGCACCGCTGCGCGCCGCAGCCAGCGCAGCTTCGGTACCGGCGTGCCCGCCACCGACAACAATGACATCGAATCTATCCTGAAAAAACATGACGCATTACTCGAAAACAGAACCGTGCATTTTACGGCCTGGCGAAAAAGTATCCAATGGGTTTTATAAAACTCATATCATAAATATAAACAGCCAGCCACTTCCAGAAATCCGGGGGCAACGCTATTCGGTCACTAATGTCCGCTCAATTAACGCGCAGACAATATGCCCAACAGTAATGTGTGCCTCCTGAATACGCGCAGTGTTGTCTGACGGTACTTTTATGCAAATATCACTCAAAGCTTCCAGTTTGCCGCCGGACTGTCCTGTCATCCCTACCACAAACACTTCACGCGCTTTGGCGACTTCTGCTGCGGCCACCACGTTGGCCGAATTGCCCGAGGTGGATAACCCGAAAAACACGTCGCCTTTTTTTGCAAAAGCCTGTAGTTGGCGGGAAAATACTGCTTCATAGCCATAGTCATTGGAAAGCGCCGTGAGTTGTGAAGCATTGGTGGTAAGCGCCATCGCAGGCATTCCATCGCGTTCCAGTTCAAAACGGCCCACCAGTTCAGCGGCGATGTGTTGAGCATCGGAGGCGCTGCCACCGTTACCGGCCAGCAACAATTTATTATCCCCTCGCAACGCATCAACACAACGCTGTGCTACATCAGCGATACGGGCAAGCATATCTGTGTCCACCATCAGTCGCTGTTTAACGTCAATAGAATCCTGCAACAAGGTTTTGATAGTAGCTATTTTTTCTGCGGCGTTGGTCACTTGTTACTCCCTCTCCCTGCACATTTTCTGCACTACAGGCTACGAATAGGTTGAATGATGTCGGACGTTGGGTGATCACACAACGAGAGAAAGCCTTTTGTAAGCTCATTTACCTGTCTTATCCGGTTACGGCTGTCTTGGACGACATTCTGTGTTGGCCCGGTTTTTCACGCCATGCGGAGGATGATAACATAAGCCAAACAAGCGCTATGCTCACAACCAATCCGCTTGATACACTTTTGCCCCCTGAACATGTCTTTTGCTGTTGCGATACAGGATACCTGCCACCACCATGAAAAAACCCGCCCGCCTCACCGCCCTGTTTTCAAGATTCCTGTTGCTTGTTGCCATAAGCAGCCTGTTGATTGCCTGCGATGGCAATACTGAGCTGATGAAGCACACTCTGGACGGCGATCCTTCTGCGGTTCAAGCCGCCCTGGCCAATGGTGCATCCGTTGACGAACGCAATAATTTCGGCTGGACAGCACTCATGCATGCCGCCCGGCAAGACCAGACAGCAATCATGGCGGTACTCATTGATGCCGGTGCTGATGTCAATGCCCAGGACGAGGATGGTCGGACGCCGCTGATGCGCGCCACCATCAAGGGTAAAGTGGCTGCTGTACAATTACTCCTGCAACACAAGGCCGACACCGAACTGGCTGATAAAAATAGCTGGACGCCGCTATTATGGGCAAGTAATCGTGGCTACAGCGACATACTCGAACGATTGCTTGCCGATGGTGCTAACATTAACGCGAAAGACAGAAAAGGGCGCTCAGCAGTCTATCTCGCACGCAAAGAAAAGCGCAATAACGTTCTGGATATACTCCAAAAAGCCGGTGCTAAATAATAATAACTCATGATTTGATCAGGAGAGGTAACAGCGCGATGATTCGTGGATTGCTCGCATTAATCTTTGTATCCGGGGTGTCAATGTACCTTCTCACTGCCTGCACGCCCAGCTCGAACTCCGCCACCCGCAGCGCTCAATATGTGGTGGACAGCGGCATTAGCGAAGGCAAACGCTGGCGACGCGATAATCGTCACTTTGCTGTTGAGGTGAAAACCGAGGCCTTGGCAACAGACGGTATTCATGACCCTGACAACGATGCCATCCATACCTTACAAGAACCCGCCGAAGCACTCAGCGCTTTCCCGCTGGGCCGCCGGGGTGATGTAGATTGGGTCAAGGCTCTGAGTCTGGGCATCATTGAACCGCGTGCCAACCTGCTGGAACAGGGCCAGATGACGGTGCTGGACATGGATATTATGTTTAAAAACACCGGCCAGATGCCTTGGGTGAAATTTCCCCACACCGCACATACCCAATGGCTGGCCTGTTCCAATTGCCATCCGGCAATTTTCATTGAGAAGAAGGGAGCCAACAAATTGTCCATGGACGGCATTCTCGCGGGTGAACACTGCGGTCGCTGTCATGACAAAGTTGCCTTTTCACTGTGGACTTGTGAACGTTGTCACAATGTCCCTCACGAAGGGACGCCCAAGCGCTGGAATGAATCCCTGGGCATACCGCCCACCCCGGCCACTGCGAACTGAAAGTCCACAAGTGTTGTGGTGCGGACTAACGAGCCCCAACCAGCAATGCCACCACCTTGTCACTGCCTCTATCCTTTGCCACACTGAGAGCAGTCTGACCATCTTCGTCACGCGCCGCCGGATCAGCGCCTTGTGCCAGCAACACCTTGGCCACTTCAGGCCGGTCAAAGGCCGCAGCTGCCATCAGCGGGGTGCGTTGTTTCAATCCGCGGCCATTGACATCAATACCCGCTTTTACCATGAAGCTTACAATATCAGTGTGTCCCAGCCCCGCACCCAGCATCAGTAATTCTTCGCCATCACGCTTATCCAGCATGGGTGTTTTGTCCCGCTGCAAATTGTCCAACAACAATTGTACGGTTTCCAAATGCCCAAAATAAACGGCATTAACCAACGGCGCGCCACCACTGTCATCACGTAGCTGCGCATTGGCACCGCTATCTAACAACAGTTTCACCACTTCGTGATGCCCGGCCGTTGCTGCAACGATTAACGCAGTCGTGCCATAATTATCCGCTGCATTCACATCGACACCTTGCTCAATCAACCACTGAGCTACCTCATAATGGTTTTCAGAAGCAGCAAACATCAAGGCATTTTTACCTTTATTACTACGCTCGCTGACATCAGCCCCACGTTGCGCAGCAGCCTGTACAAATTTTAAATTGCCATCTTTGGCGGCATTCATCATTTCAGTCGTATATTCGCGCGAGCAAGCACTGAGCAATACCACGCCCAATGCCAAAACGCACAACTTTGTACATTTTACCCATCTGTTATTCATTGCTTGAGCCTTCAGGAATATTAACCGGAATACAAAACAGACCTGTTATGTTAACGCCTCATCGATGCATAAAACTCAGTATTTACTTTCGTATCTTTCAGGCGGTCCAATAAAAATTCAATAGCCGCCAATTCATCCATGGGATGCAACAGTTTGCGTAAAATCCAGATTTTCTGCAATTCATCAGGCTTGGTAAGGCGTTCTTCACGGCGTGTACCGGAACGATTGATATCGATGGCAGGATAAATACGTTTCTCGGCAATACGCCTGTCCAGATGCACTTCCATATTGCCGGTGCCTTTGAATTCTTCATAAATCACATCATCCATACGCGACCCGGTGTCCACCAGGGCAGTGGCCAGAATCGTAAGACTGCCACCTTCTTCGATATTACGTGCCGCACCAAAAAAACGCTTGGGACGATGCAGAGCGTTAGCGTCCACACCACCTGTCAGCACCTTGCCGGAGGAAGGAATCACCGTATTGTAGGCTCGCGCCAGACGCGTGATTGAATCCAGTAAAATAACCACGTCTTTTTTGTGTTCTACCAAACGCTTGGCTTTTTCGATGACCATTTCTGCCACTTGCACATGGCGGCTGGCGGGTTCATCGAAGGTGCTGGATACCACTTCACCTCGCACCGAGCGCGCCATTTCGGTGACTTCCTCAGGGCGCTCATCGATGAGCAGCACTATGAGAATACATTCAGGATGGTTGGCTGCGATACTTTGCGCAATATACTGAAGCATCATCGTTTTACCCGACTTAGGCGGTGAAACTATCAGTCCACGCTGACCTTTGCCGACCGGTGCCGCCATGTCAATAACACGCGCGGTCAAATCTTCGGTGCTGCCATTACCTATTTCCAGGGTCAGGCGCTCATTGGCAAATAATGGCGTAAGATTTTCAAACGGCACTTTGTTTTTGGCATTTTCCGGTCGGTCAAAATTGATTTCACCCACCTTGAGCAGCGCAAAATATCGCTCACCATCTTTCGGCGGGCGAATTTTACCGGAAATGGTATCACCGGTGCGTAAACTGAAGCGCCGAATCTGGCTGGGTGACACATAAATATCATCCGGCCCGGCTAGATATGAGCTGTCTGCCGACCTTAAAAACCCGAACCCATCCTGCAATATTTCCAGTACACCATCACCGTAAATATCTTCACCATTTTTGGCGTGCGCTTTAAGCAGCGCAAAAATAATGTCTTGCTTGCGGGCTCGGGCCATACCTTCCACGCCAGCACTTCGGGCAAGTTCGGTAAGCTCAGAGGCAGTTTTTTGTTTCAGTTCGGTCAGGTTCATAGGCAATAGGGTCACTGGGATAGTTTAAGGGATAGAATTTGGGGGACTCACCAGTGCCATGATCTGGCGTCTGGTATGTTCAGAATCTGAAATTCTGTGCAACAAACAAAAAAAATGGGTAATGAAAAGAATGCTCTAAAGGAATTATTAAAGGAGTTTTGTTTTTTTAAGGACTTACCAGGAAATCAGCTCGTTTACTTGAGTTTAGCTTGTTTTACGCGGAAAGCAGGCTGGGACACGGCGTGAAGCAAACGCTTTGAGACATTGGTTTTGCGCTAAGCTACCACAAAGACCAGGGGGGCGTCTAGCCCTCTGTCTGACACGAACCGGCCACCTTCCACTGAAAGGCAACCGGTAAAACCGTGATCAGTCCTGCAAATCAAACATTGCTGTCAATAAATGCTGTCAATTGTGACTTGGATACAGCACCCACCTTGGTCGCCTCCACGTTCCCGCCCTTAAACAACATCAGGGTAGGAATACCACGAATGCCGTATTTGGGTGGCGTGCCGGGGTTTTCGTCAATATTCAGTTTGGCAATCTTGACCTTGTCTTTATATTCTTCAGCAATTTCATCAAGAATTGGCGCAATCATTTTGCAAGGGCCGCACCAGTCAGCCCAATAATCGACCAGTACCGGACCTTCCGCTTTCACAACCTCATCTTCAAAAGAATCGTCTGTGAGATAAACGATGTTTCCACTCACTGATAGGCCTCCATCAGGAATTTAACCTGTGTCATTGTTATGTGTCATTAATGTTTACAGTGTGGTCGGACTCACACACCCAGTATTAGTTACAACCTGCAACAGCCATTTCAGCCTAATCGCCCGCACATTTCAAGCACAATATCGCCACATTCCTGTTATTCTTTACCGTCATGACCAATACGCACACCACAAATACCTCTTTTCGCGAGCTGAAACTTGCCGAACCTTTGTTACAAGGCGTAGACGCTGCGGGCTTTTCCCACTGCACGCCGATACAGGCACAAACTCTCCCACTAACGTTGAATGGACAAGATATTTTGGGGCAGGCACAAACCGGTACGGGTAAAACTGCCGCGTTTTTACTCGCCGTATTACATCGTTTGCTCACAACGCCGGTCAATCCTCGACGAAAAAACAATCAACCACGCGCTATCATCATTGCCCCGACACGCGAACTGGCGGTGCAAATTCACAAAGATGCGCTGCCTCTGGCCGAGGGTTGCGACATGCAACTACGTGTCGTTTACGGCGGCTTCGGTTACGAGCAACAACGTAACGATATCGGAGAAGGTGTCGATATTCTCATCGGCACTCCGGGTCGGCTCATCGATTATTTCAAACAACATGTTTACGACCTCAAAGAAATCCAGGCCATGGTGCTGGACGAGGCCGACCGCATGTTCGACCTGGGTTTCATTAAAGACATCCGCTACATGCTGCGCCGCATGCCGCCACCCACCGAGCGTCTCAACATGTGTTTCTCCGCCACCTTGCCATTGCGCGTAACCGAGCTTGCCTATGAGCACATGAACAACGCTGTCACGGTGAAGGTCAAAACCAATAAAGTCACCGCCGACAAAGTGGAGGAAATCGTTTATGGGCCCTCCAACGACGAAAAAATTCCATTGCTCATCGGTCTGCTCCACCATATAAACCCGATCCGCACTATTATTTTTGTCAACACCAAACGCGCGGCGGAAAAAATCTGGGGTTTTTTGGAAAGCAATGGGTTTAAATCTGCTCTGCTCTCCGGCGATGTACCTCAGAAAAAACGTCTGCGGCTGCTGGACGAATTTCAAAAAGGTGAGCTGGCCATCATGGTTGCCACCGACGTGGCAGCCCGCGGGTTACACATCCCCGATGTCAGTCATGTCATCAATTATGATCTGCCTCAAGACAGTGAAGATTATGTGCATCGTGTTGGTCGTACTGCGCGCGCAGGTGCCAGCGGCGACGCCATCAGCTTCGCCTGTGAGGACTACGCCTTTTCGCTGACCGATATTCAGGAGTTCATTGGGTACGAAATTCCACGCGGCAGAATCAGCAGCGAGCTGATCGCCACTGATTTGGCACCTCCGGTACGCATCGAACGAAAATCCCGACCCCACGGTGGCGACCAGCGCTCCGGCGGGAAAAAAAGTTCTGCCAACCGAAAACATTCGCGTAACCGCTCAAGCTAATACTACTTGATTACGTCCCTGATTTTTTGCGCTATACACCGCCTGATCGGCACGGTCCACCAACCCCGTTGCCAGCGCGCACAGATCATTTTCAATGCCCTGTAAACTCGCCACCCCAATGGAAATGGTTGCCACCAGCGATTCACCGTCCAGCGCTCTGAATAAATGGGCCGCAATCACTGCACGAATACGCTCGGCAATTTCCATTGCCGCTTCACTGGAAGCATTAACCAACAATGCGGCAAACTCTTCACCGCCGTAACGGCCCAGCACATCACTGGCCCGAAGTTGTTCACGAATCAACCCGGCGACTACCCGTAGTACCTGATCCCCAGTCTGGTGACCATGCTTATCATTAACCTTTTTGAAATGATCCACATCCATAAACAGACAGGTCAGCGGCTCGTTGCTGCGTTGCGCACGCCCCACTTCTTCCAATAAACGCTGGTCAAAAAAGCGACGATTATTCACCCCGGTCAGAGAATCCGTCAGGCCTACACGTTTAAGACGTTCGTGATTGGTGGCATTTTCTACACAAATAGCCACCACTGTCGCCAGGCGCTGCAAAAAATCCGTGGCTGCGCCTTCGAGATAACGTCCTTCCTGTGTACTCCCGAGATTGAGGCTGCCGATGACTCTGCCGTAACGTACCAGTGGTAGCAAAGCAACACTGTGCAGGCTGATGGTATTTTCTGCAAACAAGAATCTGTGTTCGTGCTTCCGATACTTACCCAGCCTGGGCTCAACAGAAACCCCAAACAGATTATCCAGATTATCGGCATCGTGTTGAAAAAGAAGTTGTTCCATTTCTTCCAGACGCACGCCTTCTTCTTCAAGAATCCGCTGGATTTCATATTCAGGGTCGTGCAATACCAGGCTCACGGTATCCAGTCGAAAGGCTGTGCGATAGTTGAATAACAGCCGTTGCAGTAATTCTGTGAGCGACGGCGTACTAATCAGGCGCAATTCTTGTTCATGAAAGCGCCGTTGTTTTTGTTCATTTTCACGCGCCTGGCTTAAAAATGTCCGCAGTTTACGGCGCAAAAGCTGATTTTCATGATAGAGATCATTGCTCACTTGCATCAAAGTTACCTCGCGCCAAAAAAACAACGCCAACCCCGGTGAGGCTGGCGTGTTTTTGATTACATGAGATTAACAAACCTGCTTTACGCCACTAACTGCCTCGCCATAGTGTCCAATTCTTCGCGACTTTCCACCGTGCATTCCAGTACCTTGGCCACTTGTTCAGCATTAAGACCGATGCTGTCCAACAGGCCAGCAGGTAATTCATCACTTTCGGCATCCCCCATATCCAACCCCTTGAGCAACCGGTCAGCCAGCGCCACTACCTGCACATAATTGGCATGCAACCCGTCGTACGCCGGGTTGTGATGCTCCTGCTGCACAACAATGATTTCTTTTGGCATATTCCAGGCCTCCATCAGCCAGGCTCCCATTTCCATATGTGTACTGCCGATTAAGCGCTTTTCCAGTTCAACAACAGATGCCTCCGGCTCCTTGTTTATTGCCCGCTGCAATACCGCAAATTCTTTTGGAAACAGGTGTCCCAGTAATAAAAACCCAAAATTGTGCAACAAGCCCGCCAGATATGCCGTGCCTGGGCGTGGGCGCAATTCACGCGGTACCATGCTGCATAAGGCCTGAGTAAGTGCTGCACTGTAAGTCGCATCCCGCCAAAAAGCATTGAGGCCCAGCGGGCCTTCCGGTGGCACCTTAAAAGGTCGCGCAGCCGCCACACCAAGAGAGATATTCATCACCATGTCATAACCCAGTACACGGGAAATAGCCTGGCGCACTGAAGCTACTTTGCCTTGATAGGCGTAAAACGGTGACTGCGCATAACGCACAATCTGCGCCGAAAGGCTGGGATCTTTTTCGACCAGCTTGGCCAGATCCTCAGCATGCGCATAAGGATTGGCATTAAGCTGAATGATTTTTTGCGCCAACGTCGGCATAGCCGGTAATTGTGTAATACGCTCGATACGCTGGCGCATGCTGGTTACCGGCGCTACATCAATTTCTTCCACGTCAGTCTCCTTTTTGGCTTGTCTGGTTTTTGCTTTTTGTTCCGTATTCTGCTGCGCTGCGCGTTGTTCCGAGATTTGTGAAAATGTATTGCCGTACCAGGCATTGCTGTGCAGCAATTGAAAATCCTGTCCGGTGATACGCACCAGCTCCCCGGCATTGCCGGAAGCGACATACACAAAATCCTGATCCAGCAGCGAGTCATCAATGACTGTTTCAAAATTATAAGCCTCACCCAATGCGGGTAAAATGCCCGACGAACAATCAGCAAAAACACTACGGTAATCACGCTCTTCCGCAGGAACAAGCTTACGATGCAGCTGGCGATTCAACGCATCCAGCTTCAGTCGGTGGGTGATGGGCAACACCGCCATCACCATGCCGCTGATGTCTTTCAAAATCATCGCCCGCGCAACCCGAAACGGCGAAATATCGCCAATATCCCCTTGCCACCGGCCCTGTGCATCTACCGGGTAATGGATAACGGAATACTGTACATCCTGTTTGTCGAGATAACGTCGGACAGTAATCGAGGTAGACATGTCAACCCTTTGCTTTAAATAGATTTTGAGTGGCTTCAGCACATAGCGGCCAAGACACAGGAAAATGTAGTCATGTTCCCGACAAAACGCTGAACCAGTCACCGGTTTGGCAGAGAATTATTCTCGCGGATTCTAATCATAAGCAATTGATTAACAACAGATGCTCTGTGGAAACCCTATACTTTTATGTGTTTTTTGGCCAGATGAAAGAAACAGGATTGTGAACTGTCTGGCAAAACGTATTCTGGTTTTTCAGGGTAGCGAAGGCAGGTCAGTCAACGATTCCACGGGAGCTTTGAGAGGGGTTTTCAGTAGTCGCCGAAAAGCTTCCAGCGTGACATTTTTCTTTCCCGGGGCGGTGATTTGCAACGTGAGTGCATTGGGTAATATCTGCCGCTGGCCTGCCTGCCCCACTGCCAGTAAATGATAATCACCTCGTGGCAATTTGGCAGGAACCTGTACTGACAGTTCTTTTTCGTTTTTCACCGTAACCGTCAATGTCGGCAACAAGGTCACCGAAGCCAGTTTCGCTTCTCCGGCTAAAAAAGCGGCATCACGGGCAATCACGAACCGGGTATGATTACCGGTAGCCGGATAAATTGTCACCAGCCGCGCTGATGCCGGCTGATGAATATCCACAACCTGGAGACCGTCGCGCGGCCCCAGCAAATACAGCAATTTCCCATCCAGTTGCAGGTCGGTGACAACATCACTACTGACGTACTGTCCGAGTGCATCCAGTCCCTGCGACGTCCATCGCCACAAACTGACTACCCCGCTCAGGGTCGCCGCAACCACTAAATCACCCTGTGCCTGCACGGCAATAAACTCACCAGACATGGTGACTTTCTGATTCAGGCGACCGTCTTCGGCCACCTCCCATCCTGACAGACCTGTATCGGTTACCAGCCATAGGGTCTGTTCGTGCAACCACATATCCTGCACTGACATCTCATAGCTAGCCACCTCTACGGGTCGCTTCGGGTTACTCGCATCTACCACCAGCAAACCTGCCTGATCGTCGGCGATGTACAAATAACCGTTGCCTGTAGTCACCGCCGTGGCTGCACCCAAGGTATCCACATGGCCTGTTTGGCGCGCATAAAACGGGTCGCGGATATCAACAATAATCACCCCGTCTTCGCCTGCCGCCACGTAAACCTGTTCGTCCTCGATCCACAATCCCCGAGCCTGATCTTCCACATCCAGCCCTGTGACCCAAACAGGATTAAGCGGATTTTTGATGTCGTACACCTGTAATCCGCCAACACCGCTGGCAGCATACAAATAGCTGCCTTTGCTACGCAGCTGCTGCAAAATGCCACGCGCCTGATAACGACCCACATAGGTCGGCCATGAGGGCTGTCCCACATCCACCACTTTGATACCGCCCCACCAATCCAGCACATAGGCGTAACCCTCTTTGACTTTCACACCCCAGGCGGCACCGTCGGTATCAAAGCTGCCGATAATGCGCGGTACAACAGAGTTTCGCGTATCCACAATTTGTAGACCGGCTTCCCAGCTGGCGACATAAATCAACCCGTCGCCCAATTCAAGACCACGGGCATTGCCAGGGATGGGGGTGTGGCCGATAACCCTGGCCTGACGGGGATCACGAACATCCAGCGTGTATAACCCTTTATCAAAAAAGGCCACGTAGGCACGACCATTCTGCAAAACCACAGCCTCTGCCTGACCTCCAGGATTGAACTGGGTGAAAGGTTCGGGTTTACTGGAATCGCTGACATCAAACATCAACAGGCCCGCACGATCATCGGCAACAAAAGCCACACCATTTGCAACATCGATATCCCAGGCCTTGCCCGGCGTGTCATAACCCCCCAGCCGCTTCGGGTGCTTGATATCACTGAGATCAATGATGTGAAACCCACCGCGGTGGTCGGCCAGATATAATGTCGTGTCCACCAGTTTCATAGTATAGGCCAGCCCCAATCCGGCCATAGCTTCAGGCGGTAATTCGGCAACCCAACGTGGACGGTGCGGGTCTTCGATGTTGATGATCTGCAAACCCCGGTCATCATCACCCACCAGTGCATAATTGCCCAGCAGGGTCACACCTTTGCTCGACCCTGGTGTGTGATAGTTGGAGAGATAGCGCGGTTGACGCGGGTTGCTGATGTCGTACAGGTGCAAACCGGAAAACCAGTCGGCCACATAAAGAATATTTTCTTTATCTCCCATACCAAGAGCACCCCGACGGCTACCACCCAGATTCAGCCCTTCGGACGAAATAGCACCTTCACCGCTACCCAGCATCATTACTCGCTGTAAACCGCTTTCCGTGGCCAGCAATGCGACATCATTCTGCAAAATACTGAGTATTATTGGCGCGTCTGTATGAAAAGCCGCGCCACTATCAGGCAGCGCGGGATTGCCCAGATTCAGCCGCAATACACCGCCGTTGCGTAGAACCAACAAAGTGCTTTTATCGTCAGCTGACGTTTTGTCCGTTGAAAAACCCTGTATCGCGCCACGCTTATTGAAACTGCCGCGCCACTGTAAAACATCCGGCGCGCTGATATCGTACAACACCAAGCCGCCGTCTCCGTCAGCCACCAGAGCCAGTTGATCCTGCAATTGCACATCGTCAGAAATACCGGAGGTGGCCTGAACATCTTTAAGCAAAGCCTGTTCACCATTGATATCCAGCACCGTGATACCGCTTGTGCCCACTGTCCACACATGCTGGCCGCGCACAGCAAACGCATTGGCTGCCACAGGCAACAGCCATTCCCGGTCAAGCCGGGGTGAGGTGGCAGAAGCGGAAGCAAATTTCCAACGTTGTAATTGTGTCATGCCTGCGCCAGCGTCCAACAATAAATACACACTCCTGGCATCTGCCTGCACATCCAGCAGCTTGCCTGCCACTGTCAGCGTCGCCCGTATCACTGGTGCATTGGGCCGGGATACATCCCACCATTGCAGGTTGCCATTAGCCAGCACCGCCAGTAGTTGCTGATTGATAACATGTAATTGTGTTGCCGGAGCGATGAGGGTGAACTGCCCCAAAATGCGGGCGGAATCGGTTTGTGACGGGAAATCCACAATGAATAATTGCCGGTTGGTCGTCGCCAGATAGGCTCGCGAACCGTCCGTGGTCATGCTCTGTGGCAACGCAGACAAAGCCAGACGATGGGTAACGTATGGCCCGGCAGGCATCAACACCAACTGCGAGTCAGGTGTCCATTGTTCGACCTGCACAACCACCTGAGTGGCTTTGCCCTGTTGCAAAACACTGGGGCTGAGCGCGATGATGCGGGGATCAACGAAAACCGCCGTACAACCTGTCAATAACACAATGGCAAACAGATATAACGCGGTAGCCACAACAGCAATTCTCCGTCGTGACCGTTTTATCCTTCTGACGAGATGCATCGTTGAAGTTTATCTCGCCTTGCGCAGGTGTTTCCCCTGCTGGTAGAGGTCTTCCGGCATCGCCGGGGTCAGATCTTTAACCGCACTGCTCGGCGGCATATTTACTTCAGTAAGCTCATCAATGGGCGCGTTACGTGCCGCACCGGAAGCGCGAGTGTTACCAAAATGGCCCGAGCCCGGCACAATCAACCGCTTGGCTTCCTGCAAGTCCACCGGTTCCGGCTCATAAAATACGCCACGGAATTCCTCATCGATTTGTCGCACATGAATAAAATAAGTTCTGCCTGCGATAAACTTGTATACCCGTTCACGCCACACATCTATCGGTACACGCTGATCAGCATACAACGTTTTGGAGTGGATTTTCAGCGCTCCCTTGCTGGGTTTGATGTATAACAACGTGTAAGTACCTTCATCCTGAGTCAGCAGGGTTTGTCCTTTAAACGCGATACGCACTGTATCATTTGACACGTTTTTACTTTTGTACGCCCTGGGGCGAATAAAATACACTGTGGCCAACTGTGCCTTTGATTCCGCCGTAATTTCACCAGACACAACGTTGGGGTGTTCGTTATTAACCGTCGCACAGGCCGCCAACAACACAACACTGATTGCTACCATACAGATCTTGATCCACAGGCTATTATTGTTCATTTCACTCCCCCCTCTGCTGCTGATTTAAAATATTTCAACCCGCAACCTTAATCTGTTCCAAAATTACTTAAACATTTCCCAGACTCATTCAAGGTGCCGGATTAGGCTGGCCCTGATGGATAACGTCAATGCTCTCGATAACATCCTCACTCAAATCCAGCTCTGCGCTGGCCAAATTACTGTGCAACTGTGCCATGCTGGTGGCACCAATAATACTGCTGGTTAAAAATGACCGGCTGGAGACATAAGCCAGGGCCATTTGTGCCGGATCCAGTCCATGCTCATCCGCCAAGGCCACGTAGGCCTCAGTCGCAGCCACTGCCTGAGCGTTAGAGTATCGTGAAAAGCGTTCATAAAGGGTAATACGCGCATCCGCAGGCTGCTGACCCCGCAAATATTTACCGCTCAGCACCCCAAAACCCAATGGCGAATAAGCCAGCAAACCACACGTTTCACGGTGTGCTATCTCGGCCAACCCCACTTCAAAACTGCGATTGAGCAAACTGTACGGGTTTTGCACACTGACCGCACGCGGCAGGCCACACTGTTCAGCCAGACGCAAAAATTCCATCACTCCCCATGGGGTTTCATTGGACAAACCAATATGACGAATTTTTCCAGCTTCCACCAAACTCGCCAGCACCCGTAACGTTTCTTCGATGGCCACACTCTGTTCTGATCTGTGCGTGTAACCCAATTCGCCAAAAAAATTGGTATTACGATCCGGCCAATGCAATTGATACAAATCGAGATAGTCTGTTTGCAGACGCTCAAGACTGCCATGCAAAGCCTGTTCGATATTGGCTCGATCAAGGCAAGCCTGACCTCCGCGGATATGCTCCACCCAATCAGCCCGACCAACGACTTTACTGGCCAGCACAATATCATCACGCCGACCACGGCGTTTAAGCCAACGACCAATGTACTGCTCAGTGAGTGTGTAAGTCTCCGCTTTCGGTGGCACCGGGTACAATTCTGCGGTGTCGATAAAATTCACTCCCGCTGCCAATGCTGCATCTAACTGTGCATGAGCCTCGACCTCGGTGTTTTGCTCGCCCCAGGTCATGGTTCCCAGACACAGCACGCTGACGTCGATATCTGTGCGACCCAATTTCCGGTATTCCATCTCATCCCTCACTACAAAACGGTGACCGGCATCATACCGCCACTTCCACCCAGGCAACAATACACTCGATACTGTCCCGTGTTTATCGCAATTAACAGTTGTGTTAACGAACCCTTTGGCCAAGCACTTACTCTGATTGCACACCTACTTATCGTTATCACGCCCAGGTGTCAGACGCTGCTCAAAAAAGTTAAGTGTCAGAGAGAACTCAACTCCAAAAAAAACACCCACTTTAAGAAGAGCACGAGAATTATCCAGTATTGCCCGCTACTTCAACCACATTGTTGAGTGGTGCTGTCAGAAAACAGGTGTCAATAAGCCGGGAAAGCCAATATTCAGGATTTACAGGCAGGTACGACCCTCAGCAGATCGCAAATCAACATCACAAAGGCGTTTCTGAAGGCTGGTATGGGCAGAAGACTCGGGTGTTTTCGCGATGCCTGCTCTGACGGGGTTAAGATCAACGTAGGCCATGCAGGCCATCAGTGCTGATTCATCCAGTAACGCCTGAGATTTGAAACGGCCTTCCCAGAATCGCCCGGTGCAGCCATCTTCTGCATTGGCCTGACGGGCAATGGATTCATTCAATACTCGCATGAACCAACTGATGTCCATCAAGCGCTGATGCCATTGGTGAAACACCACATGGTAATTACACAGTCACGGTAGGAACACTGATTACTCAGCGTCCCCCGCACAGATCCCCGCATGAAGTTTTCCCTCACGGGGCTCCTCGGTTGTACTCGCTTTCGCAGTCAACAAAGATGTCATCGACTCTACCACCAAACCTTCGTGGCCGCTGCCTTCGCTTGACACACTGGTGTGGGCAAAGGATTAAAATTGAGGTAACGTTTGAGTCGTTCCCAAGTAAAACTTCGCCGTCCACTGCGTCGATTTAGCCACTTATGCAGCAACTCCATCGTGTGTTGCAGTACAGCGTACAGCCCAGCCAAATTACCCACTACTCCGAAGTAGTTGTAATGCCCACGTAACTTCCTCGTCAAAGAATTCAGCAGTACAGAGGTCTTCATGTGCCGCTTCTCCCTGATATAATCCGACAGGTTACGTTTCGCTGTTTGCAGTCTCTTTCTCCCCGTTCGACGAAACAGGCGCGGCTTTCCTTTGGTGTCTGAATCCCAATAGAATTCAAAGCTCAGAAAACAGAATCGTTTCTCCAGCCCGGGCTGAAATCGACTAAAGCGCAGGATACGTGTTTTATCCTCTGCCACCTCCAGGTTGAATTTCTCCAGCCTGTTAGGGAGTGCTTTGTAAAATCGCTCTGCATCTCTGGCGTACTGAAATGCGCAAACAAAATCATCGGCAAATCTGCAGATGATCGCATCACCTTCACAGTGGGGTTTAACCACTTTCTCGAACCATTCATCAATAACAGTGTGCAGGTAGATATTCGCTAGTATCGGTGAGACGCTGCCCCCTTGGGGTGTGCCTTCTTCCGGATAGTGTATGCGTTTATCTTCTTCCAA